>NZ_JBNKWF010000100.1:0-502 GCF_050299635.1 Altererythrobacter sp. | reverse complement strand
ACAGCCATCGAAGAAATGACTTCATCCATAGGTGATATTTCGGAAAACGCTAAACAAGGGTCCGATATTTCAAAAAAGGCCATTGATACATCTAGTTCAGCCACACAAGCGATCAACGCCTTGAGGCAGTCAGCGGCTGAAATTGGTGAAGTTACGGAAATAATTAAACGGATCGCACAGCAGACGAATCTGCTGGCTTTAAATGCAACCATAGAAGCAGCTTCGGCTGGTGATGCAGGCAAGGGGTTTGCCGTCGTAGCCAACGAAATCAAGGAACTGGCCAAGCAGACCGCCGCCGCCACCCAGGATATCAAGGAAAAGATCGAGGGCATCCAGGGCACCACCCGCATGACCGTGGGTCAGATCAGCGAGATCACCCAGGTCATCACCGACGTCAACGATGTGGTGGCCACCATTGCCACGGCCGTGGAGGAGCAGAGTTCAGCCACCCGGGACATCGCCAGCAACGTGGCCCAAGCGTCACGCGGCATCCAGGAAGTCA
>NZ_JBNKWF010000099.1:0-504 GCF_050299635.1 Altererythrobacter sp. | reverse complement strand
GCCCAGTACCGCTTCTGGCTCGGGGACGCGTTTGCGTCGGGGGGCTCGCACGGGTATGACCACAAGGCGATGGGGATCACGGCGCGCGGCGCCTGGATCTCGGTCGAGCGCCACTTCCGGGATCTGGGCATCGATGCCGAGCAGCCGTTCAGCGTGGTCGGCATCGGCAGCATGGCCGGCGACGTGTTCGGCAACGGCATGCTGCTCTCACCCAAGATCCGTCTGGTCGCGGCCTTCAACCAGCACCATATCTTTATCGACCCGGATCCCGACCTGGGACCGGCGCTCGAGGAGCGGCGGCGACTGTTCGAGGCCGCGCAGGGCTGGGAGCATTATGATCCGGCGCTGATCTCGGCCGGCGGCGGGGTGTTCAGCCGCACCGCCAAGCAGGTGCCGATCAGTGACGCGATGAAACGCCGGTTGCGGATCCAGGCCGACCAGCTCAGTGCCAACGAGCTGATCCGGGCGCTGCTGCAGGCACCGGTCGAGCTGTTATGGAACGGT
>NZ_JBNKWF010000098.1:0-505 GCF_050299635.1 Altererythrobacter sp. | reverse complement strand
CTCCGAGGTCTTTCTTTCATGCTCGATGTCAACATGTTCGAACAGCTCAAGATCGGTCTGGCCACGGCCGACCAGATCCGGCTGTGGAGTCACGGCGAGGTCAAGAAGCCCGAGACGATCAACTACCGCACCCTGCGCCCGGAGAAGGACGGCCTGTTCTGCGAAAAGATCTTCGGCCCTCAGCGCGACTGGGAGTGCTACTGCGGTAAGTACAAGCGGGTTCGGTTCAAGGGATTCATCTGCGAACGGTGCGGCGTCGAAGTCACCCGCTCCAAGGTTCGCCGTGAACGGATGGGCCACATCGAGCTCTCCGCCCCGGTCGTCCACATCTGGTACCTGCGCGGCACCCGCTCGTGGCTCGCCTACCTGCTCGCCGGCATCGAGCCGCGCGAAGAGCTCAAGGCCAAGCAGCTCGAGAAGGTCATCTACTTCGCGGCCAACCTCGTCACCTGGGTCGACGACGAGAAGCGTCACGAGGACCTCGAGAACCTCGAGGCCGAGTATC
>NZ_JBNKWF010000097.1:0-507 GCF_050299635.1 Altererythrobacter sp. | reverse complement strand
CTTTGCCGCACTTCCGGCACTTGTCCTTGCCGCGGCTCGGCGGCCCAGTTCGTTCTCCGTTCGAATCGGAGCCCGAACCGGTCTTCTTTCCGCCGTTGTTCTTGCCGCGACTACCGAAGCCGCCGCCGCCGGAGCCGCTGCTGCGGCGCCCGCCATCCGACTCCTTCTGCTTGTAGCGCTCGAGCCATTCTTCCTCCGTGAGGTAGAGTTTCTCCCCGCCGTTGCCGGCGACTACTCCATCATCCTCGACGGCCTTCAACCGCGCCGTGACCTCCTCCACTGACAGCGATTCAATGTCAAGGAGAGTTTCAATTGATACGATGAGCTGGCGATACCTCGGCCTTGCAACACGCAGGTACTTCGCGACGATCTTGTCGTCGGGCTCGGGATCACCCAACGTCGCCAGCTGGTTCGTCATGCCTGTTAGGCGCATGGCGAAGTCTTCCACCGTCTCACCGTCGCGGAGTGTCAGCTGTTCGTAGTCCCGCCGCAGCTTCTGCGCGCTTG
>NZ_JBNKWF010000096.1:0-510 GCF_050299635.1 Altererythrobacter sp. | reverse complement strand
GGCAAACCCTGGGCCAAGGTGCTTGGCGATGGCTGGACTGCGGTGACCCGCGACAAGTCGCTATCGGCGCAATTCGAGCACTCGCTCGGTATTACCGAGGACGGGATCGAGATCTTCACCGAAAGTCCCAAAGGCCTGCATCAGCCGCCTTATTGACCATACGGCGAGGCGCAAAACTCGGCCAAACTCCGAAATCCGCCCTCTTTGGGCTATATTAGGACACGGTCCGAGTCGCCTGAAGCATTTGCCAGGCTTGGTGGGCGCCTCGTTTCCGCTGCGCGCAGTGGATAAAACGGCAGAGCTTGTGACTTTGCGTGACACGAAAAGCTGGATCCCCCGACGCGCTTTCAGGGAGGGCACTTTCGCAACCAGACTTCTGGAAGGAGGTTGTCATGCCCAATGTCCAAACTCATTCACGCGCCGGTTTGCTCCATTTCCCAATTCTCGTTCTGCTGGCTCTAGGGCTGGCGCTGTTCTGGGCGATGCCGGTCGCTGCGCAAGACAACGGCA
>NZ_JBNKWF010000095.1:0-511 GCF_050299635.1 Altererythrobacter sp. | reverse complement strand
TTTTGTTCCGGTAAAGAGTAATGGTGGGGGGAGGAGAAAGCTCGGGTGTTAAGGCATTGTCCTTATCCGCACAAGCCACCGCGATCCGGATTCTATGACCCGCATTGAAGATATTCGAGGTGGGATGGAGGTCGAAGGCCAGTTCGACCGGTAACCGGCGGATAAAACCAGTCGTCACAGCAAGCGCGACTTCTGTTCTTCCGTTAGCAACGAACAGGCCGGCACCTTGCCAAACCAGCGATAACGATTACGAGCGATCATGTTATAGGCTGCGCGGCGCAGCGGCGCGGGCACAAGCCGGAAGATCGCGACCAGCCTCCACAACCCTCCCATTTCTTGCGCCAGTTGGAAGTATCCCTCGTCTTTGATGAAGGCCCGGCCATCGCGAAGGAAGAGATAGGATTCGTCCAACTCGATCCCGTAATGCCCGTACAGTGCTTGCCCCAAGGTGCCTTGCGCCGATGTGAAACGGATATGCGATGCGCTTGCCCTGCGCATCAGGAAGGCTGAC
>NZ_JBNKWF010000094.1:0-515 GCF_050299635.1 Altererythrobacter sp. | reverse complement strand
CGAGTCGATCCCGATCGCCTACAACCTGCCCGAGTTCGATGAACCGGCACAGCGATATTGTCCTGCCGGGGTTTACGAAGTTGTCGAGGAAGACGGCGTGAAGAAGTTCATGATCGGCGCGCAGAACTGCGTCCACTGCAAGACCTGCGACATCAAGGATCCGCGACAGAACATCGTCTGGACCGTGCCGGAGGGCGGGGGAGGCCCGAACTACTCGGGGATGTAAGCGGCAGACCTACTTCGGCTGCATGCGGATTGCGCCGTCGAGGCGAATCGTTTCCCCGTTGACCATGGCGTTGCCGTAAATCGATGCCACCATGTCCGCGTATTCCTCCGGCCGCCCGAGCCTTGACGGAAACGGGACCTGCGCTCCGAGAGAGGCCTGCAATTCCGGCGTCATTCCGGCAACCATGGGCGTCATGAAGATGCCTGGTGCGATGACGTTGACGCGAATGCCGATACGCGCGAACTCTCGCGCCAGGGGCAGCGTCATGCCGACGACCCCGCCCTTGGAC
>NZ_JBNKWF010000093.1:0-510 GCF_050299635.1 Altererythrobacter sp. | reverse complement strand
CTTCCTTGTGTGGAGCTTCTGATGAGCAGTACGAGAGCATCCCCAATGACGAGATTGCCCTACTGGCGAGGAAGTTCTGCGCGTTCCACAGATTCTGCAAGGAGAGGAGGAGGTCTCCTAGGGGCTTCTTCGAGTGCGGCGACACCACCCACTTCATTGTTTTCTGCCCCAAGAGAAAGAAGTTCGACTCCTCCAACAAGTACAACTACAACAACCGGAATGACTCCAGCGACAAGGGCGAGGGCAAGAAGAAGTACACTTCGGGGACAAGAAGAAGAAGTTCCAGAAGATCATGTCCCGAGCGTGTGCTGCCCTGAGCGACTTCGACTTCTCCAGTGATGACTCCTCCAGCTCAGAGGAGGATGAGAAGGTCAAGCGCAAGCAAGGCGACTTCACCGGCCTTTGCCTCATGGGCAAATCTTCGAGAAACATCTCTGACTCTGACTCTGATGTAAGTGATGATCTATCCCCTGAGAGTATTTCTTTGAGAGTCGCTGAGCTTGAGAGTGC
>NZ_JBNKWF010000092.1:0-517 GCF_050299635.1 Altererythrobacter sp. | reverse complement strand
CTTCCGATCTGAAATTCGCGGCGGCCGCCACCTCGTCGTCGAACAGGTCATCGAAACCCCGTTCGTGGCGAATGACCTCGACATGAATGCGAGCCGCAAGCTGCTGGTGATTACCGGGCCGAACATGGGCGGCAAGTCGACCTACATGCGCCAGGTGGCGCTGATCGCGCTGCTCGCCCACGCCGGCAGCTACGTACCCGCCGAGCGCGCCGAGATCGGCCCGCTGGACCGCATCTTCACACGCATCGGGGCCTCCGACGACCTCGCCGGCGGGCGCTCGACCTTCATGGTGGAGATGACCGAGGCGGCGAACATCCTCAACAATGCCAGCGCCAACAGCCTGGTGCTGATGGACGAAATCGGCCGCGGCACCAGCACCTTCGACGGCCTCGCGCTGGCCTGGGCCTGCGCCGATCATCTGGCGCAAAAATCCAACGCGCTGACCCTGTTCGCGACCCACTACTTCGAGCTGACCCACTTGCCCGAGCACTACGACAGCATCGCCAACGTGCATCTC
>NZ_JBNKWF010000091.1:0-517 GCF_050299635.1 Altererythrobacter sp. | reverse complement strand
ATCAAGCCGGGCGCGGCGCAGAAGAAGATGCCGATGTCGGCCTACGACGGCGCGCTGGGTCGCTTTGACGGCCTGCGCAACGCCAAGGGCAGCACACCGACCGCCGAGATCCGCAACCAGATGCAGCGCGTGATGCAGAACCACGCTGCCGTGTTCCGCACCGGCGAGACGCTGGCCGAGGGCGTCAAGCTGATCGCCGAAACCTACGCCAGCTTTGCCGACGTCAAGGTGTCGGACCGTTCGCTGGTGTGGAATTCGGACCTGATCGAAACCTTCGAGCTGCAGAACCTGCTGGGTCAGGCCGTGGGCACCATGTCCGGTGCCGAGAACCGCAAGGAATCGCGTGGCGCCCATGCCCGCGAGGACTACAGCGATCGCGACGATGCCAACTGGATGAAGCACAGCCTGATCTGGGTGGACGAGAAGGGTGCGCCGCGCATTGACTACCGTCCGGTGCACATGACCACGCTGACCAGCGAGGTCGATCCGGTGCCGCCGAAGGCGCGCGTGTACTGAG
>NZ_JBNKWF010000090.1:0-518 GCF_050299635.1 Altererythrobacter sp. | reverse complement strand
AGGTCCTCGGTGACGGCACGGGCAACGCGGCGCATGCGTGGGAGCGCGAATGCACCCTGCAGCGCCGTAACCAGAAGCTGCTCGAGATCGCGCCGAGCCCGACCCTGGACGATGCGACACGTGCTCCCATCATCGACGCCGCCCTGCGGCTGGCGTCCGCGGTCGAGTACAGGGGGCTCGGCACCTTCGAGTTCCTGCTCGACGCCGACGATCCAGCGAAGTTCTACTTCATGGAAATCAACCCGCGCGTGCAGGTCGAGCACACGGTGACCGAGGAGATCACCGGACTGGACCTGATACGGGCGCAGATCGAGCTGGCTGATGGCAAGTCGCTCGCCGACATCGGGCTGGCCGACGTGCCGCCCATGAACGGCTACGCCGTCCAGGCCAGGCTGTGTCTCGAAAAAATGCAGCCGGACGGCAGGACACGTCCGGCATCGGGCGTAATCGAGGCCTACGACAAGCCGGGCGGGCACGGCATCCGCATCGACGACTACATCTACACGGGTTATCGGGTC
>NZ_JBNKWF010000089.1:0-522 GCF_050299635.1 Altererythrobacter sp. | reverse complement strand
AACCAAGACCAACCATGGGCCGAGGCAGTTGCAATCAAGGGCAACAAGGTCGTCTACGTTGGTGATGACGCCGGCGCGGACGCATTCGTTGGCAACGGTACGGAGTCGATCAACCTCGGCGGGAAGATGATGCTGCCCGGCTTCGTCGAAGGCCATTTCCACACCACGACGCAAGGCATCATCCTGCACGGCCCCGACCTGCAGACCGACTCGATGGAGGAACTGCTGGCCAAGCTTAAGAAGTACGCCGACGACAACCCCGACCTCAAGTTCATCAACGGCTGGGGCGTCCGCCCCAACACCTACGGCCCGGGTGAGCCGACCGCGGCAATGCTCGACGCGATCGTCCCCGATCGGCCGGTCTATCTCTGGCAGGTCGATGGTCATTCCGCCTGGGTCAACAGCAAGGCTCTGGAACTCGCCGGTGTCACCAAGGATACAGCGGATCCTGACGGTGGTACGTATGTGAAGGATGCAAACGGCGAACTGACCGGGATTATCCAGGGCTCGCCGGCCCACATC
>NZ_JBNKWF010000088.1:0-525 GCF_050299635.1 Altererythrobacter sp. | reverse complement strand
AGGAGCCAAAATGGCCCGCGGAATCAACAAAGTCATCCTCGTCGGCAACCTCGGAGCCGATCCCGAAACGCGCTACATGCCGAGCGGTTCGGCCGTGACCAATCTCTCGGTGGCGACCAGCGAGACCTGGAAGGACAAGCAGACCGGCGAGCAGAAGGAGCGCACCGAGTGGCACAAGGTGGTGATCTTCAACGACAATCTCGCCAAGGTCGCCGAGCAATATCTGAAGAAGGGCGCCAAGGTTTACATCGAGGGCCAGTTGCAGACCCGCAAATGGACCGACCAGAACGGCCAGGACAAATACACGACAGAGATCGTGCTGCAGCGCTTCCGTGGCGAATTGCAGATGCTCGACAGCCGCGGCGAAGGCGAGGGTGCCTATGGCGGCGGACAGCAGCGCGTCAGCGGCGGTTATGGCGGCAATGACCGATCCGGAGGCGGCGCGCCGTCGTCCGGCGGCAATGATTTCGTCCGCGACATGGACGACGAGATCCCGTTCTAGCGGTATCGAGCGGCGATGCGATA
>NZ_JBNKWF010000087.1:0-527 GCF_050299635.1 Altererythrobacter sp. | reverse complement strand
CGTGCCTTTTGCATAATGAGCCTACGAGTTACTCTTCATTGGCAAGGTTAAGCACATAGATGTGCGCAACCGCAGCGAAAGCGAGTCTGAATAGGGCGTATAGTCAGTGGAGGTAGACGCGAAACCCGGTGATCTACCCATGTCCAGGTTGAAGTGACGGTAACACGTCATGGAGGACCGAACCAGTTGACGTTGAAAAGTCTTTGGATGAGGTGTGGGTAGGGGTGAAAGGCCAATCAAACCGGGAAATAGCTCGTACTCCCCGAAATGCTTTTAGGAGCAGCGTTGGGGTTGAGTCTGACGGAGGTAGAGCTACCAATAGGACTAGGGGGAGTCAAATCCTACCAAATCCTGATGAACTCCGAATGCCGTTAGATATACCCAGCAGTGAGGGTAAGGGTGCTAAGGTCCTTATCCGAGAGGGAAAGAACCCAGACCGACAGCTAAGGTCCCTAAATCTATGCTAAGTTGAACTAAGGTGGTCCAGTTGCCGTGACAGCAAGGATGTTGGCTTGGAAGCAGCCATT
>NZ_JBNKWF010000086.1:0-529 GCF_050299635.1 Altererythrobacter sp. | reverse complement strand
CGAAGCTCACGGCCTGCACGTCCGGGTGACCCAGCAGCGCATCGACCGCCACCTTGTCGCCCTGGACGACGTTGAACACCCCGTCGGGCAGGCCCGCGTCGCGGAACAGCTCGGCGGTCAGCAGGGACGGAGACGGATCGCGCTCGGAGGGCTTGAGGATGAAGCTGTTGCCGCAGGCGATCGCCACCGGCGCCATCCACATGGGAACCATGACCGGGAAGTTGAACGGCGTGATCCCGGCCACCACGCCGAGCGGCTGGCGCATCGTCCAGTTGTCGATGCCGGTCGAGACCTGCTCGGTATAGTCGCCCTTGAGGAGCTGCGGCATGCCGCAGGCGAACTCGACGATGTCGATGCCGCGCTCCACCTCGCCGCGGGCATCGGTGAAGACCTTGCCGTGTTCGGACGTGATTGTCCGGGCAAGCTCGTCCTTGTTGTCGTTCAGGAGCCGCAGGAAATTGGCCATCAGCCGCGCGCGGCGGATCGGCGGGACGGCGGACCAGGCCGGGAAGGCGGCCTTGGCGGCGGC
>NZ_JBNKWF010000085.1:0-532 GCF_050299635.1 Altererythrobacter sp. | reverse complement strand
CGCTGACTCATGTCCGCGAGGCCGACCACCTGATGCTGACGCCCTACATGACCGCCAAGAACGCCACCGTCGACCATCCACAGTGGCTGCTGTGGTACCAGGACATCCTGCTCACCACCGAGCCCCTGATTCCCTGAGCCGGCGCCGACCGGCCCGCCTCGCTGACAGCCGTTTCAGTTGCCGGTGCCGCAATGCGGCCCGGCGCCCACGGTAACGAGGCCTTGCTCAGTACGTATCGGAGTCCAACGGAACAGTGGGAGACGAAAAAAAAGTTCCACCGAACTGCCATCGTTACGTCAGGTACAAAAACTCTTCGGTGACCAGGTGCAGTTGATCCGAAAATCCTCAGGTATTGGCCGTATTGCACCAGTTTCTCGGGGATTTGGGGCTGCCAATAGTGGCGGCAAGCTAGACGTAGTGCGGGTTTGCAGGATTTCGCAGAGGCGACCAGCATAGGCGCCCGTTGGCGATTGGCTCACACCGGCGCGCCGGGCTGGGCACTCGGGGCCGCGGGGCGGCGCAGGTTGACCCA
>NZ_JBNKWF010000084.1:299-542 GCF_050299635.1 Altererythrobacter sp. | reverse complement strand
TGAAAGCCGGAAGCGCGCCGCTATGCCTGACGGCGTGCCTTTTGGAGAATGAGCCTGCGAGTTAATCTCAGTGGCTAGGCTAAGGGAGTGACACCCGAACCCGTAGCGAAAGCGAGTCTGAATAGGGCGTATAGTCGCTGGGATTAGACCCGAAACCGGGTGAGCTACCCATGGCCAGGGTGAAGCGAGTCTAACCGCTCGTGGAGGCCCGAACCTTTCGCCGTTGCAAAGGCGTGGGATGAC
>NZ_JBNKWF010000084.1:0-289 GCF_050299635.1 Altererythrobacter sp. | reverse complement strand
CGAACCTACTAATGTTGCAAAATTAGGGGATGAGCTGTGGGTAGAGGTGATATGCCAACCGAACTCGGAGATAGCTGGTTCTCCCCGAAATAGCTTTAGGGCTAGCGTCATGCGTTTAGTACCGGAGGTAGAGCACTGGATGGGCTAGGGGGCTTACCGCTTACCGAACCCAATCAAACTCCGAATGCCGGTACTCCAGAGCATGGCAGTCGGACTACGGGAGATGAGTTTCGTAGTCGAGAGGGAAAGAGCCCAGACCATCGGCTAAGGTCCTTAAATCCAGGCTAAG
>NZ_JBNKWF010000083.1:0-547 GCF_050299635.1 Altererythrobacter sp. | reverse complement strand
CACCGCCGCCCTGCGGGACTTCGCTTTCGGCTTCAGCAGCTTCCGGGTCGCTGTTCGGCGGTGTCTCGGGCGCGCTGGACGCGCCGCCGTCCTTGGCGATGCCGTGGGAGATGAAGTTGACCACGTCCAGCCGGGAGACTTCCTGGCGCTGCAGGAAATACACCGCGTGGGATTCCTTTTCGCCGAAGATCGCCACCAGCACGTTGGCGCCCGTGACTTCCTTCTTGCCGGAGGACTGGACATGCAGGATGGCGCGCTGAATCACGCGCTGGAACCCCAGCGTCGGCTGAGTGTCGATTTCGTCGTCGCCTTCGACCGTCGGCGTGTGTTCGTCGATGAAGTCGGTGAGCTCGCGACGGAGGGTCTCGATGTTGGCCGAGCAGGCGCGCAACACTTCCGCTGCGGACGGGTTGTCCAGCAGCGCAAGCAACAGATGTTCGACCGTGATGAACTCGTGCCGCTTCTGCCGCGCTTCCACAAAGGCCATGTGGAGGCTTACTTCCAGTTCTTGGGCGATCATGCCTAGTTCTCCTCCATCACACAGGCC
>NZ_JBNKWF010000082.1:0-547 GCF_050299635.1 Altererythrobacter sp. | reverse complement strand
GTCGTTGGTTCGAATCCAACTCGGGGAGCCATTCAACATTCCCAAGAGGTCCTAGTTGTTCCCAAAAGGCCTTGATTTCCGCGCCTTTCAACAACAAGACATACCCAATAAAGCGCAGTTGTTCCCAAGTGTTCCCGCCTCTCGTGGGGGCCGCATGGGGGCTTCCGCTTCTAGCTTTGGGGGCCTCGGATGTTGACCGACAAGCAGTGCAAGGCTGCGCAACCGAAGGCGAAGCCCTACAAGCTGGGCGACCAGCATGGGCTTTACCTGCTTGTGTCGCCAACCGGCAACAAGAGCTGGAAGCTCAAGTACCGCTTCGACGGCAAGGAAAAGAAGCTCTCGTTCGGATCATATCCGGAAGTCAAACTGTCCGAGGCCCGCGATCGCATGTTCGACGCTCGCGCGCTGCTTCGACGAGGTTTGGATCCTGCCCGCCCTTCCCCACGCGACAAGGAAGAGCAGGTGACATTCGCCCGAGCAGCCGAGAAATGGCTGTCGCTGCAGGAGGAGGGCTGGAAACCCAAGCATGCGCGAACCGTGCGCGACC
>NZ_JBNKWF010000081.1:0-548 GCF_050299635.1 Altererythrobacter sp. | reverse complement strand
AGCCCGTCCTGCAGATCGATGACAAGGGGACCAAGCTTCCAGCCGTGTCGCTGATGGATCTGTTGCAGCTGGTCCGCGGGCTCGGGCGCAAGGGGATGAATATTCAGCGCTACAAAGGTTTGGGTGAAATGAATCCCGACCAGTTGTGGGAAACCACGCTTGATCCCGAAAATCGCCGCATGACCAAGGTGGTGCTCGAAGACGCAGTCAAGGCCGACGAAATGTTCACCATCCTGATGGGCGACGAAGTCGAACCGCGCCGCGAATTCATTCAGGACAATGCCCTGAACGTCACCAACCTCGATATCTAAAGCGGGACGGCGAAGCGATGAAGGTGGAATTGGGAAAAGAGAAAGATGGCTACCACGCCAAGATATCAGGACGGAAGCATTTGGTGGCATTCGGTTTTACCAAGCGCGAGGCCTTGGAGGAATTGATGGGTGCCGCTACGGAAGAATTTAGCAAGGAATCGGACTATCGCGAGGCCGAGAAAAAGATCCGGGAACAGCTGAAGAAGCTCGACGGCGACGATTAATACGAAAGACGGA
>NZ_JBNKWF010000080.1:0-547 GCF_050299635.1 Altererythrobacter sp. | reverse complement strand
CTTTCGCATCTGTTCGTCATCTACGACTCACAGTCAAGCCAACTTTTGCCATTACACTATCGGCACGGTTTCCATTCGCGCCTAGTTGACCTTGAGACCCCTCCGTTACTCTTTAGGAGGGTAGCGCCCCACTAAAACTGCCTGCCACGCACTGTCTCAACACGGTTTTTCCGTGCTGGTTAGAGACTACCAAAATTAAGATGGGTATTTCACTGGCGACTCCACGGTACCCGAAAGCCCGCTTCAAAGTCTCCCCACTATACTACGCATTAATTCAATAGCCCCAATACGAAGCTACAGTAAAGCTCCTGGGGTCTTTTCGTCTAACTGCAGGTACCCGGCATCTTTACCGGGATTGTATTTTCACCGAGCAGGTCCTTGAGACAGTTTCCCAGTCGTTACGCCATTCGTGCACGTCGGAACTTACCCGACAAGGAAATACGCTCTATTTTTCCTTCTTTTATGAACCAGCCTTATCTGGTTCGTACACAATAGGACTCTATCTTCATCCGTCTACCTAAGTAGCGAGGATGCCAAGCATTTGGTC
>NZ_JBNKWF010000079.1:0-550 GCF_050299635.1 Altererythrobacter sp. | reverse complement strand
CGCCACGCACAACGCGCACCAGCTTCCCTTGCGCCTGCTTGATCTGGTAGTGCAGTCCACGCAACACACCGTGCTGACTACGTGAGTGGTTGTCCTGCACGAAAGGCCGATCGACGCCGGTCGCCTCGGCAAAGCGACGGGCATTGAAGCTTTCCATGAAGAAGCCGCGCACATCGCCGAACACCTCCGGTTCGATGATTTTGACGTCCTCGATTTCGGTCGCGGTCACCTTCATCAAAAAACCCGCTCTTCAAGAATACGCTGCAGGTATTGACCATACCCGTTCTTCGCCAGCGGTTGAGCCAAGCGCGCCAAGTCATCGTCAGTGATCCATCCGCGCCGCCAGGCAATCTCCTCTGGGCAACCGACCTTGAGGCCCTGGCGCTTCTCGATGGTCTGGATGAACAGGCTCGCCTCGATCAGGCTCTCATGCGTCCCCGTGTCGAGCCAGGCATGGCCTCGCCCCATCACCTGCACATCCAGCTTCCCCTGTTCGAGATAGTGTTTGTTGACGTCGGTGATCTCCAGCTCGCCACGCGGACTGGGCGCG
>NZ_JBNKWF010000078.1:0-559 GCF_050299635.1 Altererythrobacter sp. | reverse complement strand
CTAACCACCTGAGCTACCGACCCATAGCGCTTTTGCAGGGCAAAAGCGCGGAACGCGCCGGCAGGTGATTGCGCAAGCAATCGCCGAGAGGCGCCAAGGCACCCCGTCGCAACAATATTCCAACAATGCTCACCAACCAGGAACCGACCCCCGCACGCAATCGGCTTCGCCGATCGCTTCCGCGGGCATTCAATTGCGCAGCAATTGAACGGTGGTGGAGCCTATCGGGATCGAACCGATGACCTACTGAATGCGATTCAGTCGCTCTCCCAGCTGAGCTAAGGCCCCTTTTCCAGCAATGCGCCAGCTCCCGGTGATTTGGCTACGCCAATTCACCTGCCGCTCGAGGGCGGGAGAACTTCAACATTGCTCGTTTTTGCCTGCGGCAAAAACGTTTGCGAAGAGATATGAGGAGTGTCCGGTTCTATATGCCTGCTTGAGACAGGCTGCTAAGTGTCTCACATGATGGGCAAGCCCATCAAATAGAGACATCCTTAGAAAGGAGGTGATCCAGCCGCAGGTTCCCCTACGGCTACCTTGTTACGACTTCACCCCAGTC
>NZ_JBNKWF010000077.1:0-564 GCF_050299635.1 Altererythrobacter sp. | reverse complement strand
AGCACGTTTTCCGGCACCGCGCGCACCATTTCGGTCGCGATATAGCCCGGCGCGACCGCATTCACGGTAATGCCCTTGGCGGCGCCCTCCTGGGCCAGCGCCTTGGTGAAACCGTGAATGCCCGACTTGGCCGCGGCATAGTTGACCTGGCCGTACTGGCCGGCCTGGCCGTTGACCGAGCCGATGTTGACGATACGGCCGAAGCCGCGTTCGCGCATGCCGTTCAGCACCGCGTGGCACATGTTGAAGCAGGACGTCAGATTGGTCTGGATCACCTGGTTCCACTGCTCGAAAGTCATCTTGTGCATGGTGCCGTCGCGCGTGATGCCGGCATTGTTGATCAGCACTTCGACCGGACCGACATCGCTCTCGATCTGCGCGACCATAGACTGGCAGGCTTCGTAATCGCCGACGTCGAACTTGTAGACCGGAATGCCGTGCTGTTCACTGAAACTACTGGCTTTTTCGTCGTTACCGGCATAGTTGGCGACCACCGTATAGCCGGCATCCTTGAGGGCCAGGCTGATGGCTTCGCCGATGCCGCGGGTGCCGCCGGTAACCAGC
>NZ_JBNKWF010000076.1:0-588 GCF_050299635.1 Altererythrobacter sp. | reverse complement strand
GACGGCGTCGTAGGGAACGCCGGCCAGCGGCCCCGAACTGTCGCTGAGAAAATCAGGTTGCGTGAACCACCAGCTGTATTCGTGATGGAACGCCACGCCCATGTGCATGTTGAGATTGGTGAGGGCGCTTTTCCATTCGGTCATGGTATCGCGCTGGGCGCCGAAGTTGACAATGTTCCAGGGATTGTAGGTCGAATTCCAGTTGTCGAAATTGTCGTGGTGCACGCCCTGCACGAGCACAAAACGCGCGCCGGCATCGTGGAAGAGCTGGGCCAGCGCGGCCGGATCGTACTGGTTCGGATCCCATGCGTTGATCACGTCCTTGTAGCCGTTCGTGGTGGGATGGCCGAAATTGGCTAGGTGATTGTTGTAGACCCAGGAACCCTGCTGGTACATGTCCTGTGCAGACCAGTCAGCGCTTTCGAGGTTCGCCTGCGGGCCAAAGTGGAACCAGATGCCGAACTTCGCCTCGCGCAACCAGGCCGGCGTGCCGTTGCCGGGAACATTGGAGGAAATGGAATTCCAGTCCGGCTCAAACGGGCCGTTGGTTTCGATGTTGAAATCCATCTGCACTTCCGGAAAATCCGC
>NZ_JBNKWF010000075.1:0-602 GCF_050299635.1 Altererythrobacter sp. | reverse complement strand
GATCAGGCCTTCGACATGAATCTCGAGACCGACCTCTTCGCGGACTTCCCGGTGCAGGGCCTCAACAATCGTCTCACCCTTGTCGATCTTGCCGCCCGGCATCACCCACTGACCGTGAAACGGCTCGATGCCTCGGCGGGTGAGCAGCACGCGCTCACTGTCGTCGATGATGCAGGCGACGACGCTGGTCTTGATCGACTGTTTGTGGAAGTCCATGTAACCCCAGAAGTGCTAAGCGCGAATTGAGAAGTGCGATAAAGCTTCTTCCCGCTTCGCGCCTCGCGTCATGCGCTTCCTATTTTTTTGCTTCCCTCTGCATCGCCGCGATGCGCAGGCGCAGGGCGTTGAGCTTGATGAAGCCTTCGGCGTCGGCCTGGTTGTAGACCTCGTCCGCTTCGAAGGTGGCGAAGTCGACGTTGAACAGGCTGTCGGTGGCCGAGTCGCGGCCGACCACGCGGCAGTGGCCCTTGTACAGCTTGATGCGGGCCTTGCCGTTGACGGTCTGCTGGGTCTGGTCAATCAGCGCCTGCAGGGAGAGGCGCTCGGGAGCGAACCAGAAGCCGTTGTAGACCATGCTGGCGTAGCGCGACACCAGCGAGTCG
>NZ_JBNKWF010000074.1:0-627 GCF_050299635.1 Altererythrobacter sp. | reverse complement strand
GGGACCGCAACCACGGCCTTCCAGAATTTCCTGGCCCATGCAGCGGGAGACGAAGTCACGCGGTGCCAGATCCTTCAGCGTTGGTGCGTAGCGCTCCATGAAGCGCTCGCCTTCGCTGTTGAGAAGAATGGCGCCTTCGCCACGGCAGCCTTCGGTCAGCAGCACGCCAGCACCGGCCACGCCAGTGGGGTGGAATTGCCAGAACTCCATGTCCTGCAGCGCAATACCAGCGCGGGCAGCCATGCCCAGGCCGTCACCGGTGTTGATGAAGGCGTTGGTCGAGCTGTAGTAGATACGGCCCGAACCGCCGGTGGCGAAGACCGTCGCCTTGGCGTGGAAGATCGAGACCTCACCGGTCTCCATTTCCAGTGCGATGACGCCGAGCACGTCGCCGTCGCTGTTCCTGATCAGGTCCAGCGCCATCCACTCGACGAAGAACTGGGTGTTGGCGCACACGTTGCGCTGGTAGAGCGCGTGCAGCATCGCGTGGCCGGTGCGGTCGGCGGCGGCGCAGGAGCGCATCACGGGCGCCTGGCCATAGTTCATCGAATGACCGCCGAACGGGCGCTGGTAGATCTTGCCGTCGTCGGTGCGGTCGAACGGCATGCCGTAGTGTTCGAGTTCGAC
>NZ_JBNKWF010000073.1:0-631 GCF_050299635.1 Altererythrobacter sp. | reverse complement strand
TGGTGAGGGTAGGCCACCCGCCGCCGGGACCGACGTCCCTGACAATGGCCTGGATCCCATGGTGACCATGGTACCTGTCCGGGGAGGGAGAGCCGCGCCGCCTGTAAAGGCCGCGATCTCCGTCAACCCAGCCACCGGCATGTCCGCGCCTGTCTGGACTGCCACCGCCATCGGGGACACGGCCGCCGCGCGCGCCCCCGCCCGGAGCACCGCCGGCGCGTCCGCGCCCGTCAGGGCTGCCGCCACGGCGCCCCTGGGGGTGCGCGGCTGCCCACTGCGCTGCCTGCTCCCGCGCTGCCTCCCTCGCCAGCTTGAGCTCGTTGTCTCTGTCGTCATCGGTAGAAACAGAGCTGCCGGTGCTACTGGCGCGCAGAGCCTCGAGCTCTGCCGCCGCCGCTGCTGCTTCTACTTCTGCCCTTGCTGCTGCCAGTTCCGCCATCGCCAGCCTTGCCACCCTTGCCACCGTCGCTGCAGTCTCTACTGCCGCTCGCTCGCTTTCCTCTGCCGCGGTAACCTCGGCCTCCTGCCGGTGCTGCGCGCTCAAGGCGACCGAGCGCTGTGACTGTCCTTCGGATATGACGTGCTAGTGGGGGCTGCTACATGGGAAGAGGCTGCCTCAGATGAGCTATTG
>NZ_JBNKWF010000072.1:0-638 GCF_050299635.1 Altererythrobacter sp. | reverse complement strand
ACACACGACCAACCCCACCAGGAGAACGAGCAAACCCATGAAGAAAATGATCGTCGAGTTCAAAGATTTCATCAACAAGGGCGATGTCGTTACCGTCGCCGTCGGTTTGATCATGGCCTTGACCTTCAAGGACGTGATCGACAAGTTCGTCGAAGGCGTTCTCAACCCTCTGATCGCGGCGGTGTTCGGCAAGCCCGACTTCACCGAGATCGGCTTCGACCTCGGCAAGAGCCGCATCAGCATCGGCCTCGTCATCGACGCGGCGATCACATTCGTCCTCGTTGCGTTCATCCTGTTCCTGTTGGTCAAGGCGTACAACTCCTGGAAGTCCGACGATGACGAGGAGACCGGCCCGAGCGAGATCGATCTGCTGACCGAGATCCGCGACCAGCTGCGCAAGGGCTGAACCAACCACCGCCTTGGGCGGCGGGTGAGGTTTCGGCTTCACTGTTGTTCATGACCTCTCGACGATGGCGAGCCAGGGCCGGCGTGCTCTGGCTCGCTTTCGCGCTGACGGCCTGCTCATCGTCATCGTCCGGTGACACGAGCTCGGGGAGTATGGACACGGTGGCGATCGGTCGCCTCCCGGCCCCACTGATCGATCCGAGCGCGACGATCCCGGTGCCACCGGCACCGAC
>NZ_JBNKWF010000071.1:0-657 GCF_050299635.1 Altererythrobacter sp. | reverse complement strand
CTTGATCCCGCGAGCTTCAGCAAACTTGCGCAAGAATGCGGCATAGAGCCCCGCGTCGAAGTGATAGGCATATCCAAGCCCCGAAAGCACTGCGTCGGGATTTGCCACAGGCTTTGTAAACCTGCCGCGCCGGGCTGCAGCAATTGCGATGGCATAATCGTCGATCGGGCCGGGATCGCTTTCCGCTTTCCCCAACAGACGCTGGCGCAGCCATATCTGGTGAAAGTTCAGGCCATAGGTAGGCCGGCCAAACTTGCCGAATGGATGGATATAGCGATCGCCCAGCTTACCCCAGTCGACGAACTCGATGCCAAGCTTGAATGTGCCTTGCGTGGCCGCGACGAACTCCATCTCGTTGAGACCAAGCGCATTGTTGAAATCGAGTAGAGGAGGAATTGTCGCTTCGCCAACACCGACCGTGCCAATCTGTTCGGATTCGACCAGAGTGATTGACACGCCGCTCGACGTAAGCCGGGAAAGCGCCGCCGCCGCCATCCAGCCGGCGGAACCGCCGCCAACGATGACGACCTTCTCGATCGGTCCGGCGGGTTGCCCACTAATCATACGGCATTGGCACCTTGCCCAAAATCGGATCGCTCTGCAAACTGCACCAAATCACGATTGGACGGCAATTGCTGCACCGCGAACTGCCCTTGC
>NZ_JBNKWF010000070.1:0-662 GCF_050299635.1 Altererythrobacter sp. | reverse complement strand
GAAATGCTGATCGACCCGATCAGGATTGCCAGGACTACACCGAATGCAGCGTGCCGCCACGGCGGGCATTGAGCGATCCGGTCGGCAAGGTGGCCTTCAGCGCTTTTAACATCGGCCAACGCGGCTTTGGCTTTATCGATATTCACAGCGAATCTCCTAACTTTCCATATTGGAAAGTCATAGGTATCACTTTCCAGATTGGCAAGTGATAATTTTCCAAACCGGAAAGTGATGCTTCTTCTGCATGCGGTGTTGACGCCGATCAATGCGCTGGACGCGGGACGCGACAAGAGTATCCTCGGCCAATCACAGGCTTTGAGGAGAGAGCCGCGATGAACGTAGAAGCGAAGGTAGGTACGCCTGCCGCAAGCGGCGGCGATGTCCAGCATGTCGATGTGCTGATTGCCGGAGCGGGGATTTCGGGGATCGGATCGGCATATCACCTGCAGCAGCAATGCCCGGGCAAGAGCTATCTCATCCTCGAGATGAAGGACACGTTCGGCGGCACATGGGATACGCATAAATATCCCGGCGTCCGTTCAGACTCCGATCTCTACACCTTCGGTTATCGCTTCAAGCCGTGGGTTGGTGCGCCCATCGCCAGCGCGGAAGAGATCCTCAAATATATGGGCGAGGTGATCGAGGAGAACGGGATCGGCCAG
>NZ_JBNKWF010000069.1:0-673 GCF_050299635.1 Altererythrobacter sp. | reverse complement strand
ATCCTCCACGAGCCTGCGCTACCGACCGGCAGCGGCTCGGGAGGCCATCAATTGGCCGTAGCCAATCGCATGTGACTCAGAGATTTTGTGACTCAGAGACCACGCAATGCGCGTTCCCTGAAAACCGAGTCCTATTCACCACGATGGCTCACTGCTGCTGCAAAGAAAGTGGCAGCGGAGAGCTACATTCGACATCGCGAGCCTTCGACCATAGGTCACTCGAGAAAGCACACTGCGGGAAAACCCCGTGGTGCCTCTCATTGAGTACTCCTTAGAAAGGAGGTGATCCAGCCGCAGGTTCCCCTACGGCTACCTTGTTACGACTTCACCCCAGTTACCAATCACTCCTTGGGGACCTGCCTCCCTCTGATCCGAAAACCAGTGGGTTAGCTCAGCCACTTCTGGAGCAATCGACTCCCATGGTGTGACGGGCGGTGTGTACAAGGCCCGGGAACGTATTCACCCCTGCCATGCTGATCAGGGATTACTAGCGATTCCGCCTTCATGGAGTCGAGTTGCAGACTCCTATCCGTACTGAGGCCGGTTTTTTGGGATTGGCTCCACCTCGCGGTCTTGCAGCCCTTTGTACCGACCATTGTAGCACGTGTGTAGCCCTGGGCATAAGGGCCATGAGGACTTGACGTCATCCCCACCTTCCTCCGACTTAAAGGTC
>NZ_JBNKWF010000068.1:0-687 GCF_050299635.1 Altererythrobacter sp. | reverse complement strand
GTCAGCGTTCGCTCGCCACTACTTGCGGAGTCTCGGTTGATGTCCTTTCCTCCGGGTACTGAGATGTTTCAGTTCTCCGGGTTCGCCTCATATCGCTATGTATTCACGATACGATCACCCTATTGGGTGGGGTTGCCCCATTCAGAAATCTACGGGTCAAAGCCTGCTCTCGGCTCACCGTAGCTTATCGCAGAGTGCCACGTCTTTCATCGCCTCTTAACGCCAAGGCATCCACCAGATGCCCTTCTTATGCTTGAGAGATCCCTCAGCTAACTGTGCTGCGTCTTGCGCAGGGGTAAAACCCTGCCAAACGCATACAGATAGTTATCGCGATCACGTTCTTTCGTTGCGAAAAATCACAACGGAAAGATCCGTTCTCATATATTCCCTATTCACAATGTCAAATATCTCTTCTCCAGCCGAAACTGGAAACCGTAAGCTCCCAAACCTCTTCGTGCTTTCTGAATATCTCCGATATTCAGTGCACGCCGCCGCCGGCCAACCCGGCGTGCAGTGTTTAAAACAACTGCACTGCCTTATGGCAGACTTGACTACTTCATCACCTTCTCATCCGTTCCCACCATTTCATGGCTCGCCTGCGCGGTTATTCTAACCGGCGCTAGCGCGCTTTTAAAAACTGGTGGAGGTGAACGGGATCGAACCGATGACCTCCTGCTTGCAAAGCAG
>NZ_JBNKWF010000067.1:0-696 GCF_050299635.1 Altererythrobacter sp. | reverse complement strand
CTTTACAGACAGTACGGATCTCTTTTTGCAACACAATTTATTACGCCGGACAGGTATGTAGTCAATATCAGTCTAGAATACACACTCGCCAATTAATCAGCAGTATTACAACTTTACTTTCCATCTTGTTAAAGAGCATCTGGCTGTAAAAACCAGTAAGCTGTTGTCTCGTACCACTTGCCTGACTGCAGAAGCGCAACTTCTCAATGACACTTCTTCGGCTCGAAACAACACCTGACTGACCTCTACGGTTCGCCTCAACTGACAAAGCAAACCCAGAGACAAAGCAGTGAAATAATGGTGGAGCCATGCGGGATCGAACCGCAGACCTCCTGGATGCAAACCAGGCGCTCTCCCAGCTGAGCTATGGCCCCAATTGGTAGGCCTGGGCAGACTTGAACTGCCGACCTCACCCTTATCAGGGGTGCGCTCTAACCAACTGAGCTACAGGCCTAAATTGCCCACTTCGCGACACAGCCCACCTTGGGCAGACTTGAACTGCCGACCTCACCCCCTTTTCATTTCTTAAGAGGGGGGTGCGCTCTAACCAACTGAGCTACAGGCCTGTCTTTTCGGTCCGGCCCGCACGAACATTCGCCCAGTGGACCTTCCACTGCTTTCCTTTCCATCAAGCAATGCGTGTGAGCACTCACGAAAGAACCGACATGTCGATTAAGGAGGTGATCCAGCCCCAGG
>NZ_JBNKWF010000066.1:276-731 GCF_050299635.1 Altererythrobacter sp. | reverse complement strand
AGCGCCCGGGCGCGCAGTGCCGACAACTCGAGTTCGCCCGGCGTGGGCCGGGGCTCGTCCAGCCAATTGCCGAGGTGGGTGATGACCAGATCGCGCAGTGCCGCGATCCAGTCGTCGCGTTCGTTCAGACACGGAATCAGGGCATATTCGCGCCCGCCGTTGGCGAGGAAGGCGTCGCGGCATTCGATGCCGATCTCCTCGATGGTCTCGAGGCAGTCGGCGACGAAACCCGGGCAGATCACGTCCACCTTGCGCACACCGTCGCGCGCCATCTGCTCCAGCGTCGGCTGGGTGTAGGGCTGCAGCCATTCGGCCTTGCCGAAGCGCGACTGGAAGGTCACCGCGATCCGTTCCGGCGCCAGCTCGAGCGCTTCGGCCAGCAGCCGTGCCGTCTTGCGGCACTCGCAGTGGTAGGGGTCGCCCTTGTCGAGCGTGAAGCGCGGCACGCCGTGAAA
>NZ_JBNKWF010000066.1:0-267 GCF_050299635.1 Altererythrobacter sp. | reverse complement strand
AAAGCTCATCACCAGTCTCTCGGCCTCCCCGTTGCGCATCCAATGCTCGCGCACGCTGGCGGCGAGCGCGTCGACGTAGCCGGGCTGGTCGCAGAAACTGCGCACGAAGCGCATCTCCGGCAGATTGCGCCACGCGAGCATGCAGCGGGCCGCCTCGTCACTGACCGAGGCCGTCGTGCTGGCCGCGTACTGTGGGTACATCGGCACCACCAGGATGCGCCGGCAGCCCTTCGCCTTGAGCCCCTCGAGTACCGCCGGGATCGAGGG
>NZ_JBNKWF010000065.1:0-733 GCF_050299635.1 Altererythrobacter sp. | reverse complement strand
TTGCCCGCTACCGCCGCGCGGAACACGTCGCCTTCGGGGCAGAAAGCCAGCCGCTGCTGCCATGGCCGGTATTTCGGCGTGAAATGCGGTTCGAACTCGAAATCGGGCTTGCCGGTGAAGGCGCGGACAAGCTCCTTCAGCTCCTCGAACACAACATCGGGTTCCTCGATGCATCGGCGCGTCATCAGGTCCTGATCGTGCATGATCTGCTGGCGCACCACGCGGTGCACGGTGGGTTCGTCTATCCCCACTTCGCGCAGCCGGTCAGCCAGTTCATTCTTGTTCTCGCTGCAGAAGAAATAGGTCGGCGAGCGCTGCAGCATGGTCACATGCGCGGCCTTTTCGGCGAAGGCCGGGATCACCGTGGCGGCGGTCGCACCCGATCCGATCACCAGAATGCGTTTGCCGCTGTAGTCGTAGTCCGGGTCCCACAGCTGGGCATGGACGAAGTCACCCTTGTAGTCGCCCAGACCGCGCTCGTACCATTCAGGCGGAATGTAGGGCTTCTCGTGATCGTAATAGCCCTGGCACATCCACAGGAAGCTGCAGGTGAAGACCTGCACCGCGCCATCGGCAAGGCGGGTCGCCTCGACGGTCCAGAGATTGGTTTCGCGCGAGAAGGAACAGCGCATGATCCGGTGGCCATAGCGGATGTGCTGGCCGATCCCGTTCTCCTCGATCACCTCGCCCATATATTTGAGGATCTCTTCCGCGCTGGCGATGGGCGCACCAA
>NZ_JBNKWF010000064.1:0-806 GCF_050299635.1 Altererythrobacter sp. | reverse complement strand
TTATTTATAGTCCCAAACAAAAAACTAAAAGAGTAAAATACCCCTAGGGCATAATATAAAGAAAATGACAAAGCAAGTGTAGCAGGGTCCGACGTAGCCCATCGCATCGATCCATTCGTCTTTAACTTGACCTCGACGCAACCTCTATGATAATGTCACGTGCACTATCTGCGTCGTGCCTCCACCAGTCTTGAGGCTATATTGGAAAACCCTAGCCCGACTTGCTTCCATGCGAAGCAAGCCGCTAGATCTCGATGCGTACCCCGTGCCGTCTTCATCCTCCCATCAGTTTTGTGGCACAACCGACAAACCATAGCCTGCTTGGTTTTGAGGCCCAAACCAAGAAACCGTTGCGGTGATTTTGAGGCCCAAATCACCAAACCGTAGGTGCCGGTTTTGAGACCCAAACCGAAAACCCGATCCACCGGTTTTGAGGTCAAACCGGAGAAAACCGTTCCAGTGGTTTTGAGCTCAAATCACTGACAAACTGTCAACCTTGGTTTTGAGGCTGAACCAAAAAACTCGCGCTTCTTGTCTCCATGAGCACGGTACAGATCACACACAGCGTCACCCGACATCTCGATCGCCCGGCCACCGAGTACCCGACCTGTGCGACCATCCCCGGTCCTCTGCACCAGGTCTCCTACTCCTGCCATGGTCCTCGTTGCTGCACGCCATGCCGCACCTGCCACCTGCACACCACGAGACAAGCAAACGTGATTCTCCAAACGAAACAAAGATAAAAGAAAAACAAAACAAAACTATCCCGGATTTGAATTCAAACCTCGCCAAGTCAATGACTCATC
>NZ_JBNKWF010000063.1:0-838 GCF_050299635.1 Altererythrobacter sp. | reverse complement strand
TAGAGCACCGTCTTGATAAGGCGGGGGTCGTTGGTTCGAACCCAACCAGACCCACCAAATCAAGGGGGGATTAGCTCAGCTGGGAGAGCACCTGCTTTGCAAGCAGGGGGTCGTCGGTTCGATCCCGTCATCCTCCACCACGGATACATGAAGATCAGAAGCAAGGGCGTCGTTCGCGCGAAGGCGGGGCGGGCGGAGCGTTTGCTTCTGGCTTTCGGGCCAGTCGGTTGCTCTTTAACAAAGTGGAAGAAGGTAGTGCCGGTCGTGGAAGTAGCGCGACTGGCACGGGTTGTGTGATTGCATTTGCGCGAAGCGCTGGTTGCGAACCGGCGCCGGTGCTTCGCTGCACAAACGAGTTCGAGCTTATGGCGTTGGGCCTTCGATTAGAGGGTCTGGGGTTATAGGATCAAGCGACTAAGTGCATGTGGTGGATGCCTTGGCGATCACAGGCGATGAAGGACGTGTAAGTCTGCGATAAGCTGTGGTTAGCTGACACGAAAGCGTATAACCCACAGATTTCCGAATGGGGAAACCCAACCTTTTAGGTTATCACTTTGCTGTAAGGCATTGTGAGGCGAACCCGGAGAACTGAAACATCTAAGTACCCGGAGGAAAGGAAATCAATAGAGACTCCGCTAGTAGTGGCGAGCGAACGCGGACCAGCCGAGCATGAAGTGTGATTAGAACCATCTGGGAAGTTGGGCCATAGCGGGTGACAGCCCCGTATAAGAAGCACGGATTGACGTATTAAGTAGGGCGGAACACGTGAAATTCTGTCTGAAGATCGGGGGACCACCCCCGAAGGCTAAGTACTCCTTACTGACCGATAGCGAACCAG
>NZ_JBNKWF010000062.1:0-909 GCF_050299635.1 Altererythrobacter sp. | reverse complement strand
CTTTCGATGACTGTGTCATTTCGCATTTAATCCAGGCGTTTGGTGATGACGTTTATTTTTCAATAAACGAATCGACAAACAACGCAGAGTAAATCGAAATTTGGTAGGTCTGAGTAGACTTGAACTACCGACCTCACCCTTATCAGGGGTGCGCTCTAACCAGCTGAGCTACAGACCTACTGTGTACTGTAAGTCAAATGGTGGAGCTAAGCAGGATCGAACTGCTGACCTCCTGCGTGCAAGGCAGGCGCTCTCCCAGCTGAGCTATAGCCCCATTTAAGCTATTACCATCAAACTTCCTTTTTACTCTTTCAACCAAAAAGGAAATTCGTAGAATTGTGTAGATCAAGGCATCAAGGGGCGCCGCATAGCCTGCTATGCAAGTCACTTGATAACGCCGAAATACGCAATTCTGGTGGGTCTGGGTGGACTTGAACCACCGACCTCACCCTTATCAGGGGTGCGCTCTAACCACCTGAGCTACAGACCCAATTTCATGGGTCCAGGACCCAAATCCAAGCTCTCTACTCACCAATCAAGTAATTTGTTGTGAACGCTGAACTGAAACAGCCAGAAGATATCGTTTAAGGAGGTGATCCAGCCGCAGGTTCCCCTACGGCTACCTTGTTACGACTTCACCCCAGTCATGAATCACACCGTGGTGACCGTCCTCCCGAAGGTTAGACTAGCCACTTCTGGTGCAACCCACTCCCATGGTGTGACGGGCGGTGTGTACAAGGCCCGGGAACGTATTCACCGCAGCAGTTCTGATCTGCGATTACTAGCGATTCCGACTTCATGGAGTCGAGTTGCAGACTCCAATCCGGACTACGAACAGCTTTAAGGGATTCGCTCCCCCTCGCGGGTTCGCGACCCTCTGTACTGCCCATTGTAGCACGTGTGTAGCCC
>NZ_JBNKWF010000061.1:0-1185 GCF_050299635.1 Altererythrobacter sp. | reverse complement strand
GGCGCAATGTGACGCCTGTTCCGGATCGCCCTGTAACACCACAGGCACATCAATCCGCTTCGCCGCCCAGGCGATCACGGCGAGAGCCTTGATCCCGGCAGCCGTCGGCTCGCCATCCTCGAACGGAACCTGCGGCAGCGGGCCAGCAGGGGGCTGCAATTCGATCCGCCACTCCGGCTCGGTCCTGGCGATTCGCGCCTCCAGCGTGCGGTATGCCGCAAGCGATGCGCCATCGAGCGTCCTCGCCTTGACCAGTGCCCGCCGCTGCTGCCGGTCGATCATGACTTCGGATGGATCGACGCCTGCCACCAGTGCCAGTCGCTGCCCCAATTCTTCCGCGCGGCGCTGGCTCGCTTCTTCCTGTTCTTTGGCAGCAGCCAGCTGCGCTCGCTCTGCAGCGGCGGACCCGGTGCCCACCTCGATCTGGGTCAACGTCACCTGCGCCTCTTCGCCAACGATCCGCTCGACCGCATGCGAGACAGTTGCCTCAGCATCGTCTTCATATTCAGGAGTCAGCACGGTCGCGGAGACACTGACCGGCTCCAAATCCCAATTGATCTGCAGATCGGAGAGACGCGAGGTTCGCGCGAAACTGTCAAGCACGGCACCGCGAATATCGCGCTGCGCGCGCGATTCATTGGCGATCTGGATCAACGAAATGCCGAGCGGGATTGCCAGCGCGACGAAAGCCACCAGCGTGACGCCGAACTGCAGCCGCGTCTGCGCTTCCGTCAGGGCAGTGCGGAATCCGTAGAACTTGGCCATGGTAAATGCAGTGCCCGCGATGGTGACGAGGTTTGTCACAAATAACATCAGCGCACCGCCGAAGACGGTCCAGTTCAAGGTCGCGAGGCCAAACCCGACCACAGCAAGCGGCGGCATCAGGGCGGTCGCGATAGCCACGCCAACGATGCTGTTTTCGCGCCCGCGAATCATCGCGTAGGCACCTGCAACACCAGAGAAAAGCGCGATGAGAAGGTCAAACAGGTTCGGCCTCGTGCGCGAAGCAATCTCGCTCGTGACCGTCTGAAGAGGCGAGAGGAATACGATCAGCGCGCAGAACAGGATCGACATCAGCGAGCCGACGAGCAGTGACTTGGCCGATTGACGGGTCCAGTGAAAATCGCCGATCGCCAGACCGAATCCGAGGCCCATGATCGGCCCCATCAGCGGGGAAAGCAGCAT
>NZ_JBNKWF010000060.1:0-1327 GCF_050299635.1 Altererythrobacter sp. | reverse complement strand
GGAAAGGTACGGGCGCCGACGATCAGCCCGCGCTTGTGGGTCACGGCGATGCTCGCCTTGACGCCGAATTCGTAGGGGCGTCGGGCTTTGCCCTTGCCGATGCATTCGACTTCCGGTGCGTGCAGCGCATAGAGCTTGTTTTTGTCCTTGGGGCACTGAAGATGTAGCCGTGTGGCACGCTCGACGATCGTATCCAGAGCCATCAGCGTCGATGCTGAAGCGCTCGTTGTCAGCGCTCGTTTGCGTTCGACTTCGCGCAGCACGACGCCCAGGATCGTGCGCTGGCGTTTGACCACCTTGCGTAGGCGCCGGAACTGCTTGGCATGGCCATAGCCACCGGCGCGCCGACGCAGTTCCTTGCCCTCGCGCGCAAAGGTCTGCTTGAGCGTGATGCCGGCACGCTTGGCCGCGCTGACGACTTTGGCACGTGCAATCTCGAGCAGGCGCGAGTCGACCGGATGGGCGATGGCCTTCTCCTGCACCGTCGAATCGACGATGATCCGCTCGAACTCGCTGGGCCGCACGGCCTTGGTTTCGACGGCGGCATCGATCGTGGCCTTGAGCAGTTCCTCAACGCCCGCTTCCCCAATGGCGCTCCGAAAGCGCCCGATCTGAGTCGGATCGCAGGGCTTTGTCGGCGCGTAGTATTCCTGGCCACTGAAGTACTGCCACACCACGTTCTCGGCCCAGCGCTCGGCGAGCGCCTCATCGCTCAGGTTGAACGCGTGCTTGAGGTACAGCAGCGAAGCCATCAACCGGATCGACAGGCGCGGCCTGCCAGCTGCGCTCGTCCCGGCGCCGGCGATCTGCATCGACGGGCCGAACAGATCATCGCTGGCGATCACCCTCCCACTGCGATCCTTGCGCGCAAAGGCGGGGGCCAATGCCGTTTCGATCTGCTCCCAGGGCATGCGCCGAGCCAGTACGGCCAGTGGGTGGCGAAGGTCGATCATCTGGTCGAGGCGGGCGCGGAAGAAGTCGTCGGTGGCCACGGTGGTTTGCTCCGAAAACTCTCAGGTATTGGCCGTATTACACCAGTTTCTCGGGGATTTGGGGCTGCCACGATCCCAGAAAATCCAGATGCCGTGCGGGTTTGGGGGATTTTGCAGGGGCAACTATCCAGCAGGGTCTGATACCGGCGTTCGGCCTTTTTCTTTTCGCTCGGGCCATCGAAGCCATGCCCGTCGTCCGTCAGGAAGCGTTTGATCCGGCCGGTGTTCAGTCCGGCCATCTCATGCGCAAGATCAACCCGGTCACGCTCAATCGGGCTCTTCGCATCCAAACCAATCTCTTCCGGCCTCTCGGACAATTCCGCAATCCTTTGTTC
>NZ_JBNKWF010000059.1:0-1369 GCF_050299635.1 Altererythrobacter sp. | reverse complement strand
GACGGCGAATTGGGCAAGGTCGGCTATTCCACCTACATTACCGAGCGCCTTTCCGGTTTTGGCGGTGACGTCCCGCGCAAGCCCGCGCTCGATCTCGCACCCATGCCGGAGCTTCGCAAGAAGCTCGCGGCGATCATGGGTGATCAGGAATTCGTTCGCGCGGCCTGCGTGGACAAGGTCGAACTGGTCAATCTCGAACCGTGCCATGAAGACATAAGGCGCTTCTCCAAGGCGCTGGAAGGAAAGGATGTGCGCGGCTTCATGAATGCGGCCTCGCCCGGCCTGATCACCGCATTCCAGCCAAACCAGTACTACAAGACGCATGAGGCCTATCTGGCCGATCTGGTCGATGCCATGCGGCCCGAATATGAGGCGATCGCGGCGGCCGGTTTCGACCTGCAGCTCGATTGCCCCGATCTCGCCATGAGCCGCCACACCGGATACCAGGACGCGAGCGAAGAAGAATTCCTCAAGATCGCAGCCGCCAATGTCGAAGCGCTCAATGCGGCCACCGCGAATATCCCGGAAGAACGCCTGCGGATGCATGTGTGCTGGGGCAATTACGAAGGGCCCCACGATCACGACATCCCGCTCGAACGCGTGGTCGATGTGATCATCGGCGCGCGGCCATCGACCATCCTGTTCGAAGGGGCCAACCCACGGCATGAGCATGAATGGACCGTGTGGCGCGACACCAGACTGCCCGACAGCAAGGTTCTCGCGCCCGGCGTGATCGACACCTGTTCCAACTATGTCGAGCACCCCGAGCTGATCGCGCAGCGGCTGGAAAGGTTCGTCTCCATCGTCGGGATCGATCGCGTCATCGCATCGACAGACTGCGGTTTCGGAACCTTTGCCGGATACGGAAAGATCGATCCGCAGGTCACCTGGAAGAAGTTGAAAGCCTTGCGTGAAGGCGCAGATCTGGTCGCAGATAGGTCTGGCTGAAACACAAGAAAATCAAGGGAATGCATCCGAAAATCGGAGCATGTCAGAGGAGGAGAGAGGAAATGACAATCAACAAGCGAGCACTGCTGCTTGCGTCAGCGCCAATGGCGATGGCCGCGACAGCTTCCCCCGCAATGGGGCAGTCAGAGAACGGCGCGGAGGCTCAATCCGCTCCTACGCCAACCAACGAAATCATCGTCACGGCCCAGTTCCGTGAACAGAACCTGCAGGACACCCCGCTGGCGATCACCGCCATGAATGCGGAATTGCTGGAGGCCCGCAGCCAAACCAGCGTCGAGCAGGTCGCCGCACAAGCACCAAACGTCACGCTGACGCCGCAGGGCCAGCAGAACGGTAGCGGCATGATCGCCTATATCCGCGGCGTCGGGCAGAACGACTTCAACTTCGCGCTCGAACCGGG
>NZ_JBNKWF010000058.1:0-1562 GCF_050299635.1 Altererythrobacter sp. | reverse complement strand
CAGCTCGCGACCTGTGCGATGTTCTTGTCATGCGTGCGACCAGAGAGAATCTCGTCGCCGATCACGACGAGGCCCGCGGTCCATATCTTTTCCGGCCTAATTTCTTTCGATGCGCTCATGCCATCGGGTTTAGGCGATTGAATCGGCGCGCGCTACTCCGCAGCTTCGAGTTGCCGCTCGGCATAGGCGTTCTCAAATTTGAGAATGCCGTCATCCACCTGGGTTTCGCGCATGACCTTGCGGTCCGAAAGATAGTCCATTCCCAATTGCCACGGCCATTCCGATCCATTGTGCGGTAGCTGATCGAGCGAACGCTTGATGTAGTTGGAGGAGAGATTGAAGAACTCCTCTTTCTCCAACCCATGATCTTCCGGGAGATAGGGCGTCGCGATCTCGGTGCCCGTCTTCTGCATGTGCTGGAAGACACGGCAGATATAGTTGCACACCACATCGACCCGCAGTGTCCAACTGGCGTTGGTGTAGCCGAAGAAGGTCGAGAAATTGGGAATGTTCGAGAACATGCACCCCTTGTAATAGAAGTGATCCCTGAAGCGGACCGGTTCGCCTTCTACACTCAGTGCAATCTTGCCTGCCATCGCCAGTTGCAGCCCGGTGGCCGTGATGACGATGTCCGCCGGCAGTCTTTTGCCCGATTTCAGCACCACATCACGCCCTTCGAAGCGATCGATCGTATCGGTGACGATTTCCGCCTTGCCGCGGTTCATCGCTTCGAACAGATCGTCATCGGGAATGAAGCACATGCGCTGTTCCCACGGGCGATAGGGCGGGGTCAGGTCCGCAGCGTTGTAATTGGCGCCCAGGCTTTTCTTGGCCAGTTTGGTCAAGCTTTCTGCCACTTGGTCGGGATGGGTTTCGCAGCGCTTGATCAGCCAACTGGTCAGATGGATATTGCGCCAGCGCACGATTTTGTAGGCGAGGTCTTCGGGCAGGATTTTGCGCAGGATACGCGCCATCCAGTCCTGCGTCGGAATATTGCGGATCCAGGTCGGGGTACGTTGCAGCATTGTGACCTTGGCCGCCTGCTGCGCCATGACCGGAACGATGGTGATTGCGGTCGCGCCTGACCCCACGACGACGATGTTCTTGCCCTTGTAGTCCAGATGTTCCGGCCAGAATTGCGGATGGAGCACTTCGCCTTCGAAATTCGAGAAATCGAAGCCCGCATCATAGGCCTGGTCGTAATCGTAATAGCCAGTGCCCAGGAACAGCCAGTTGGCCGTCACTTCCCGCCGCGTGCCATCCGCTTCTACCACCACATGCCAGCGCGCATCCTGGTGGTTGAAATCGGCGGAGATGACATGCTGGCCAAATTGGATGTGGCGGCGGATATCGTGCTTGTCGATCACGCCATAGAGGTAATTCTTGATGTCCTGCGCGCTGACGATGCGGTTTTCGCTGCGCCAAGGCTCAAATTCATAGCCGAATGTGTGCATGTCGCTGTCCGTGCGGATGCCCGGATAGCGGAACAGGTCCCAGGTGCCGCCAATCTGCTCGCGCCGTTCGACAATGCAGAAGCTGTGGCCGGGGGCCTTCATCTTCAT
>NZ_JBNKWF010000057.1:0-1838 GCF_050299635.1 Altererythrobacter sp. | reverse complement strand
GACTGCGAAGTCCAATGGAATGTGCAGGAAAGGCTCAGCTATCTGCAAGAGGCGAGATCGCGCCAAAGACACGCCAGGATGATAATGCGATCTATGTGAAATTGGGGAGCAGTCGGAACCGGATCTAGCGTGGGGTGACTGACAGCACCTCGCGACTGAACGCCAAACCGGACCGGGTTGAAATGCATATTCGCGTGAGGGATTTGATGCGCTTGTGCGTATAGTGAGCGAACAGGACTTATCCGGGGAATGTCATGACCGACATAGACTCAATGCTTGTGGCCTTGCGGGACGAGGCCCTGCCTGCCGGGCTCGAGGCAATAGACGCGACCGTTCTGGGCGGGCTGCAATCGCGACGTGATCGGCAATTTTCGCACCGTGGAATGGCCCTGGCAGCGATTCTGGCCGGCTTTATCGGACTGTCGGCGGGAATTGGCAATCCGTCGCCTGCCGTTGCTGAACCTCTGTTGGGGACTCCCTTGGCGGCGCCTTCGCATCTGTTGGCTGATTGATGTCCAGGTTTGCATTCCGTTACCTCGTCATTGCCCTGATCGCAGTGCTCGCTGCAATCGCAGGATTGTGGATTGCCCGCAGTCTGCCTGTGGGTCACCATGCAGACGAAGGTCGTTTGCACACATTGATGCATGAGCAGCTGGATCTGGACGAAGTGCAAGAGCAACAGATAGACGTGCTCGAGGCGCAGTTCAGGCAGCGCCGCGCGGCTTTGAACCAGGAGTTACGGAAGTCGAATGCCGAACTGGCGCGGGCCATTGCCAGTGAGCATGGATACGGACCGGCAGTGGAGCAGGCGGTCGACAAATCTCATACGGCAATGGGCGAATTGCAGAAGGCGACGCTCAGCCATGTCTTCGCGATGCGTGCCGTCTTGCGGCCCGACCAGGCCCGCATATTCGACGAAGCCATTGCAGCTACGTTGACCGAAACACCGCAAGAGTGAGCGGTTGTGGCCGCGGGGGCAGACTTTCCGGATGATGCCAGCGCAGTCGCCGCAGCCCTTGGCGGGCGCGAGCAGGGCTATGTCTGGTTGATGGGTCGCCATCGCGCATCCGTGTTCCGCTTCGTTCGAGGGCATGTCGGCCATGACGAGGAAGCGCTCGACCTCACGCAGGAATGCTTTGTGTCAGCCTTCGCCGCCCTGAAACGCTATGATCCTGCACGCCCGTTCCGAAGATGGCTGTTGGCGATAGCGGTCAACAAGTGCCGCGATTGGGGGCGCAAGCGCGCCGTCCGCAGGTTTTTCACCTTCGCACGCCCGCTGGACGAAGCAAGCAGCATCGCCGATCCGGCATTCAACCCGGAAGAAGCGCTTGCCGCTGAAATGGGCGTAGAGCAAATCAGGGCGGCCCTGGCTCGACTTCCCGCATCACTTTCTGGTCCGCTTTTGTTATGCTCGATCGAAGGCATGAGTCAGGAAGAGGTTGCGGAAGTGCTGGGGATCAGCCGCAAAGCTGTCGAAACGCGTATCTATCGTGCACGGAAAAGATTGTCGGAACTGCTCAAGGAATAAGTCTCGCGAGCGCGAAGAGCATTTCGATTCTCGCTACGGTCGAACAACCCGGTCTATGACACAAAGAACCGCCAGACGATTGCTCCCGAGCCGGGCGGACATCCACACTAGCCGAAAGGGTTTGTGTTGACCGACTCGAATCGGTTGGCGCTTTGATCCCGGTTCCACATTGCAGGCTGCGAAATGGCCAGTTGGCGATTGCAGCTCATCCTGTAGGAGGAACGGCGCAACCCCCAATAAATGGCGGTGCGTTCGCGATGACCGAATACCTTCTGTCGCTCGGCCACCGGAGAATCGGTTTCATCCACGG
>NZ_JBNKWF010000056.1:0-1949 GCF_050299635.1 Altererythrobacter sp. | reverse complement strand
TTCTATGAGCTTTCCGAAGTCAAGTCCTTTTCCTACAGAGAACTCCCCCCAGTAGGGTTCTTACATCCTCCTCGGTGCCATCGTTCGGCACGATCGATGCAAGCGCTCGGTCATCCACGCGTGAGACTTGGCGTCTCACCACCTTCTATCCGCCGCCCCGCCGGGGACTGGCCGAATCCTGCATGCGCGCTGCGCTCAGGGTGACCGTGACTGGAACGAGCCCCATCTACTATTATCGGTTGCGCGGGCAACCTGAGGTGGCCCAGAGGTGGCCCCAGAAATCTGCACACGGCGATAAGTGGACGCTGGTCCCCTGAGGAGGCCCGATAATCGGGCCAGCAAGGAGATCAAAGCATGAGCAGAAGACCGCGGCGCAATCACTCACCGGCCTTCAAGGCCAAAGTGGCGTTGGATGCCATTCGTGGTGAGAAGACACTGGCCGAGTTGGCCAAGCAGTACGACGTGCATCCGAACCAGATCACGGACTGGAAGACCCAACTGCTCGAACGCGCCTCGGGCGTGTTCGGCGCGGCGCCATCGGCCGAACCGAAGACGGATCTGAAGGCGCTGCACGCGAAGATCGGGCAGCAGGCGCTGGAGATTGATTTTTTAGTCAGCGCGCTCGACAAGGCCGGATTGGCGAGCGCAAAGAAATGATCCAGCCCGGACATGGATTGAGCATCAAGCGCCAGGCGCAGCTTCTCGATATCTCACGCGGCACGGCGTACTACGTGAGCCGAGGCGTCTCAGAAGCCGATGAGCAACTGATGAAACGCATCGATGCACTGCACCTGGAGCACCCGTTCGCCGGCAGTCGAATGTTGTGCGCCATGCTCGGCCGTGAAGGGTTGCGCGTCGGACGCAAACACGTCTCAACGCTGATGGCCCGGATGGGCATCGAGGCGTTGTACCGCAAACCCAAAACGACGAAGAAGCATCCCGGTCACACGATCTATCCTTACCGGCTCAAGGGGATGAAGATCGAGCGGGCCAACCAGGTCTGGGCGATGGATATCACCTATGTGCCGATGGCCCGTGGCTGGGTCTATCTGGCGGCGATCATCGACTGGGCCAGCCGCCGCGTGCTGGCGCACCGGGTGTCGATCAGCCTGGATACGAGTTTCTGTCTGGCTGCACTCGAAGAGGCCTTTGCGCGTCACGGACGCCCGCAGATCTTCAACACCGATCAGGGCTGCCAGTTCACCAGCGCCGCCTTCACCGAAGCGCTCCACAGCCAAGGCGTGACGATCAGCATGGATGGGCGCGGCAGTTGGCGCGACAACATCTTCATCGAGCGCTTCTGGCGCTCAATCAAGTACGAGGAGATTTATCTGTACGCCTACGAGTCGGTCAGTGCGGCGCGTGCCGGCATCAACCGCTACATTGAGTTCTACAACGCGAGCCGGCCGCATTCATCGCTCGACAAGCGCACTCCGAACGAGTTTTACTTCGCTTCGCTGCCGGCGATTGAACAGGCAGCATGACGACCGGCGTCCACTTATCAGACACAGCTTTCGTGTTCAAACGAATGGGGCCACCTCACCCTACGAATTCGGCGTCAAGGCGAGCATCGCCGTGACCCACAAGCGCGGGCTGATCGTCGGCGCCCGTACCTTTCCGGGCAACCCCTACGACGGTCACGTGCTCGCCGCCCAGCTCGAACAAACAGCGATCCTGCTCGAAGACATCGGGCGAAGACCGAAGCAAGTGTTCGTCGACCTGGGCTATCGCGGTGTCGATGCCGACAATCCCGGCGTCCAGATCTTGCACCGGGGTAAGTACAAATCGATGAACAAGCCACAGCGGCGCTGGCTCAAGCGGCGCCAGGCGGTCGAGCCGGTGATCGGCCACCTCAAGGCCGATCACCGCATGGATCGGTGCTGGCTGGCCGGGAGTGCTGGAGATGCGCTGCATGCGGTGCTGTGCGCGGCCGGCTTCAACCTGCGCTG
>NZ_JBNKWF010000055.1:0-1986 GCF_050299635.1 Altererythrobacter sp. | reverse complement strand
GGACCCTGTTCCATGTGTTCCATCCAGTAGGATTTGACGCTGTGCGAATGCGCGCTGGAACAGACTATTTCGTGTCGTCTCTATGGTCGTAGGTGAGCTGACCGCCCATCATCGTATAGAGAACCTTGACCTCATCGATCTTGTAGGGATCGACATCGAACAGGTCCTCCTCCAGCACGACAATGTCTGCCTTCTTGCCCACTTCTAGCGAGCCGGTGATGTCGTCGATACCCATGTTGTAGGCGGCGTTGATGGTGGACGCCCGCAATGCTTCCTGCAGCGGCATCTTCGCGCTCTCGCCGCCAAGCGGCGGACGATCGTCCAGCCCCGGCAGCCGACGCGTCACAGCAGTCCGGATCATCGTCAGCGGGCGGTATTCGGAGAGGTAGCCGGACACCGGCCAGTCGCTCCCGAACGATACCTTTCCCCCGGCCTCGATGATCTTCATCGCCGGATACATGTCATCCTGGCGTTCCGCGCCTAGCCGCAACCTTGAAATCTCCACCAACGTCGGGTCGTTGGCCATCCACGCGCCCGAGGTGTCGTAGACGACGCCGAGCTGAGCGAAGCGGAGGATGTCGTCCGCATGCACGCTCGAGCCATGCGAGACGACAAAGCGCCGGTCCTCGCGCGGAGGATTGGTCTCAATCGCATTTTCATAGGCATCGAGCATGTGGCGCACAGCGAGGTCACCCCAGCAATGGCACACCACGTTGATACCTTCGCGGTCGGCTTCGGTAACGACCTTCTTGATCACTTCGGGCGGGATGATCGGATTGGGCTTGGCGTCGGGCTTGTCGACATAGGGTTCGACGTAGAGCCCGGAATGAGAGTCATCCGCGCCATCGACATTGACCTTGAGCTTGCTCACCGTGACATGTTCGGAGTGGAACTCTTCCCGAAACCGTCGCAGGGTTACGAGCGGGTCCTCGCTTGCATTGTTCCAGTAGTAGACGCCCTTGACGCGAAAGGGCATTTCACCATCCTTGTCGAGATTGGTGAAGAGCTTGAAGCCGTCCTCCTGAGACATACCCTGGATGCCGAGATCCTGCACCGAAGTGACGCCAGCCGCGGCAATGCGCGGAAGCCAGGTACGAGTGCCCTTGAGGATGAATTCCTCGTTCGGGTTCACGACCGGTCCGAACACAAGCATCTGTGCTGGCGGCTCTTCCAGCCAGCCATTGGGATTGCCGTCACTATCGCGGTGGATAATGGCGAAGCCCGGGACCGGGTCTTCCGTATCCTTGGTGATGCCCGCAACTTCGAGCGCTTTCGAATTGACCAGGGCCGCATGGCCGTCGACCGCCCAGATATAGATCGGCTTGTCGGTGTCGAACTGGTCGAGAATATCCTTCGTCGGCAGCCCACCTCTTGCCAGCCACGGCGAGCGGCGCAGGCCGTAGCCGATATAGAAAGGTTGGTCCGGATTGTCGGCGACATATTGGCGCATGCGTTCTACGACTTCGTCGGCATCATCGGTGAGCAGATTAGCTCCGCTGTTGACGAAGGCTCCGCCTACAAGGTGGGTATGGGCATCGATAAAGCCGGGCAGCACCATCTCCCCATGCACGTCGATCACATGGGTGCCGAGACCGATGTAATTCCTCAAACCCTCCTCATCGCCGACATAGACGATGGTGTCGTCCTCCACGGCAATTGCCTCGGCAATGGAATTGTTGGCATCCATCGTGTGGACCCGCCCGTTGATCAGAGCCCAATCGGCTGTCGGGATCAGGCCATTGTCCTGTGCCAGCGACGTTTGTGAGGCAGAGGCGAGCGAAATTGCTGCAATCGACGCCAAGAACCTGATACGCATGAGAAGTCCCCTTGAGTAAGATGCCGCGCCTCAATTCTCGGCACTTCAAGGGAAGAAGGCTCACATCACGTTGGGGATTGGACAACACGGCCATTGGGGCAGTTGGCGGCGATTCCACGACGTCCGCTTTCCACCCACATTCAGACATTTCCTACATTGCGCAGCGGACC
>NZ_JBNKWF010000054.1:0-2128 GCF_050299635.1 Altererythrobacter sp. | reverse complement strand
TCGACGCGCGGTCTTTCGCCTGCGCCATCGGGCAAGCCAGGCCCTGACGTTCGTCGAACACGCCGTGCACTTGGCAGAGCGGGCCGGGGCAATCGCGGAGGCGGGCGCTACGCCTTGCCGTCATCCAGCAGGCGTATTGGCCAGGCAATACAGTAAAGATACGATCAGGGGCTCCCATATGAACTTCTTCCGCAACGCACTTCTTGCGACCGCCGCGCTTGCGCTTCCCGCAGCGCCGGCGCTGGCCGATCATCATGGTGATGCTCCCGCCGCCGAAACGAAACAGGTGGAGACCGAACATGACCGGCTGTTCGCGCTGTTCGACGATGCCGATAAGCGTGAGCTTGCGCTCAACCCGCTGTCGCGCCTGTTCCGCGGCGATGACAGCAATGCGGGCCGGCTGGGCGATTATCTCACCGAAGCGCAGTTCCTCGCCGGGAGGACCGATACGCAGCTCAATCTCGCGCTGCTGGCGCAGATAGATCGCAGCAAGCTCAACGCCACTGACCAGCTCGCCTATGACGTGTTCCTCTACAACCAGCAGGAAGGACTGAAGGGTAGCAGCGACGAAATTCGTGCGCTGACCGAAGTGCGCCCGATCGATCACTTCAGCGGCTTCCACACATTCTACCCCACCTTCGCCAGCGGGCAGGGTGCGGCGCCCTTCAAGACGCTGGAAAACTACGAGGACAACCTTTCGCGTCATGACGATTACATCGCGATCATGGACCGCGCGATCGGCAGGTTCCGCGAGGGCATGAAGAGCGGCGTGCTCGAAACCAGACTGACGATTGGCAATGTGGTCGAGCAGCTCGACACCCAGCTTGCAATTCCGATCGCGGATTCGCAGCTCATGGGGCCGACCAGGATGTTCCCGGATGATTTCTCCGAGGAAGACAAGGCGCGCCTCACCGCCGCCTATGAAGCGAAGACGAAGGAAATCTACGCCGCGCACGGGCGGCTGCGCGACTTCCTGCGCGACGAATATCTGCCGGTCGCGCGCGAAAGCATAGGGCTTTCGCAGATGAAAGGTGGGGCCAAGCTCTACCAATTGCTGATCGAACAGACGACCACGCTGCCGCTCACCGCCGATTACATCCACAATCTGGGCCTGAGCGAAGTGGCGCGGATCAAGGGCGAGCTTGAAGCGCTCAAGGAAGAAGTCGGCTTCGAAGGGACGCTCAACGAGTTCTTCGACTATGTCCGCACCGATGCCAAGTTCACGCCAAAGAGCCGCGAAGCGCTGACGCAGAGCTATTACGATATCGGCAAGAAGGTGGACGAGAAGATCGGCGACCTGTTCTCGCTGCTGCCCGAGACCGAGCTCAAGATCGAGCCTTACGACCCGGCGATCGAGAAGTTCCAGGCCGGCGGCTCCTACCAGTCGGGCGCGCCCGATGGTTCGCGCCCCGGCACCTTCTATTTCAACGCCTATGACCTGCCGAGCAGGCTTACCACCGGCAATGTCACGCTCTACCTGCATGAAGGCGCGCCGGGGCATCACTTCCAGATCAGCCTGGCGCAGGAGAATGAGGCGCTGCCCGCTTTCATGCGGTTTGGCGGCACGACCTCCTTCGTCGAAGGATGGGCGCTCTACGCCGAGACGCTGGGACAGGAAATGGGCTTCTACAAGGATCCCTGGAACCGCTACGGCACCCTGCAGGACGAGCAACTGCGCGCGATGCGGCTGGTGGTCGATACCGGCATCCACGCCAAGGGCTGGACGCGCGACCAGGCGATCGATTTCATGCTTCAGAACTCTGGCATGACCCGCACCGAAGTGGTGGCCGAGGTCGATCGCTATATTGCCATTCCCAGCCAGGCGGTCGCCTACAAGATCGGCGCGCTCAAGATCCAGGAGCTGCGCAAGCGCGCGCATAACGCGCTGGGCGACAAGTTCGACATCAAGGCGTTCCACGCCCAGGTGCTGAACACCGGCGGACTGCCACTTGCGGTGCTGGAGCAGAAGATCGATCGCTGGATTGCGTCGCAATAGGCCAAATAGGCGATCTGCGCCTGCGGCACGGTGAAACTGTGGCACGGCGTGGTGCAATCGAGCGAGAACAGCCAGCACATTACGGACTGGTATTCGCCCAGCCACTTCATCCACGGGCTCATCATGTATTTC
>NZ_JBNKWF010000053.1:0-2330 GCF_050299635.1 Altererythrobacter sp. | reverse complement strand
CAGGATTCGGTCGCCAGGCGCGGGGCTGAACGCACGCGTCAGAAGGCGCTGTTCGTTATATCCGCATTGCTGGGTCTGGGCCTGACGACGCTTGTGGTCGGGCTGGGTGACTGGAGCGGGCTCGATCCGCGCCTAGCCAAGCTGGCAGCGATCGTGCTGAGCTTCGCCCTCACCTATCTCCTGCGCAAGAGCGTGGTCTTTCGCGGCAAGCGCGAAGCATGAGTGCCAATACAGATCGGCGCCGGGTTGCATCCGCACTCGCCCACATCGAACGCGGGCCTCACCTTCTTCCGTGGGCGCCGCTTAACAACGCATATAGTGCGGTTGCACTTGTTGTTCCCTGGCTCTTGTTCACGATTCTTGTCGGGTTGACGATGCGCGGCCAAATTGCCGCATTGGCAATTGATGACCCGGATGATGCCATGCGCATTCTCGAGGTTCGCGATTGGCTGGCAGGGCAGAGCTGGTGGGACGTCACGAACTATCGCGCGGGCGGGTCTGGCGGGCTGGCGATGCACTGGTCGCGTTTAGTTGATCTGCCATTGGCGGCGCTTACTTTGCTCTTTGGGACATTGCTGCCATTCTCCCAAGCCGAGATCGCTTCTGCAGCATTGATTCCTCCGCTGCAATTGCTGGCGGCATTGTTCATCCTGCGTGGAACCTTGCGCTGCCTGGGCTTCCGGAATGCGGCAGCGAATATCGTACTTCTGATCGTGCCGATGCTGTCGCTGGTAATTGGAAACATGGTTCCGCTTAAGGTCGATCACCATGGATGGCAGATCATTTGTGCACTCGGCATCCTGCGTCTCATGGCCGACCGGCGAAATGTCCGGCACAAGGCCTTATTCGCCGGTTTGACCGGTGCCGTGCTGCTTGCGATCTCGATCGAGGGGTTGCCGCTGATCGCCACGGTATGCGGCATATATGCCCTGTTCTACATGCGCGAAGAGAACGATCGGGGACTGGCGCCATTCCTCGGGGGTCTTGCGCTTGGATCGATCGCACTTTTCGTCGCGACGCGGCCTGTGCCGGAATGGGGCCACGCCTGGCCGGATGCAATCAGTTGGCCGCATCTTGTCGGTTTTTTGTTGTCGGGCATTGTCGCTGTCCTTGCATTGCGGATGCGACAGACACCCCCGCCAATCATGCAGGCCGCGATCTTGCTTGGAATCGCCGTTGCAGGAGCGGCACCGGTGCTCCTGACGTTTGGGCTGACAGGAATCGCGCCCTTCAGCGCAATTGACCCCCTGGTTCGCGAATATTGGCTTGGCGGCATTCAGGAAGTGAAGCCGATTTACGAGCAGCAGCCAGAAAAGCTTGCAGTTCTCGGGTGGATGAGCGGCCTATATGTATTGGCGCTCGTGACGCAGGCGAGAAAGCTGATTGTCGGCGAAGCTGCGTTTGGCTGGTTTACGGTCTTTGCACTTTCGGGCGCAATGCTGGTCTTGGCGCTGGTGTTCTTCCGGGTCGCACTCTTTGCGCAACTGCTCATGGCACCGCTGTTTGCGGCGATGCTCCATGATGTGCTGCGCAGCGCCGCCCGCATAAATTCCGCGATCATACGGGTTGTCGGCATCACTCTCGCACTTATTCTCTTGAGCCCGGCAGGGGGCTCTCTGGCAGGCAAGGCACTGGCCGCAAGTTCGGGGGCGGAGGCCCGCGGACCCTCGAAAGGTATTGCGAGCAATTGCGATCTTCGCCGGTTGACCGCACTTCCGAAGGGACGGGTTCTGACCCCAATTGACATTGGTGCGTTGGTCTTGTTGCGCACGGAGCATTCGATCGTAGCGGCGGGTTATCACCGCAATCAGGCCGCGTTGGCACAAGCGTTGCGCGCCTTTACGGGCCCTGTTTCGCAAGCGCATGATGACGTTGTGAGCAGCGGTGCAGATTACGTGGTGGTATGTCGCGGGACGCCCAATATGGCACGCTATGCCAGTGCCTCGCCTGACAGTTTCGCTGCGGCCTTGCTCGAAGGATACCGGTCGGATTGGTTGCAGCCGGTGCCGGGCTTCGAAACAGGCGGCTTGTCAGTCTGGTCCGTATCGAAACGCAATGGTCTCGATCGCGCTTCACCTTGAGCCAATGGGAAGTTGAGCCCAGACCCTTGATGCAGGGCCGCTTCCTGTCGAGGGCGGCGCATCCCCGAAATCGTGCTCCAGATGACCGCCACCAGGAGAAGATGGTCGCGCGATTGTCTCGCACGCCTGCGCTTCGCTGACCATATTTCGGCAAGCCCTGCCGGGGCGAGCGGGGCAAGGCATTGACGGGTTGTTAACCCTGATTTGCAATGGATTGTGCTGGATGGCTGCGATGAACTGCGTTGTTGC
>NZ_JBNKWF010000052.1:0-2341 GCF_050299635.1 Altererythrobacter sp. | reverse complement strand
CCCGCCGACGAGGTGCTTACTATCGAAGAGGCCGTGCGCGGCTACACGGCAGGAAGCGCCAAGTTAATCGGCAAATTTGACGAGCTGGGCTCGATCACCACTGGCAAGAAGGCTGACCTGGTGGTGCTTTCCGACAATCTGTTCGATATCGGTGTCGAAGACATCCCGAATACGACCGTGTTGCTGACCCTTATGGACGGCAAGATCACCTACGCCGAGCCTTCAGTAGCCGCCGGGCCGTTGGCTGACCCCAAGATCAGGTATAGCTGGCAAGAGTAGCTTTATCGACGTCGAAACCCGAACCAGGTTCAACTGAGACCCAGGAAGGAACAGAGCCGGTCAGGCGGCCGCTTTTGGCCGTTAGCAGACATTCAAGTCAGGCCTTCCCAGGGCCTCTGAACGTCCGGTATTGGTGAGAGCGGACATTCGCCCAGGTCGAGTGTCCGCTTTCCACCCTAAAGCGGCCATTCGGCTAGAATTGGTCTGAATGACCGCTAATGACCCAAAGCGGCCATTCTGCCGTGGGTCTTTAGAATCAAAAATATTTCCAGACGATACCCGAAAAGCCATCTGCCGGCCGCGGGTTACCGGTGCTCAACTGGTTTCCGTTCGGAATGGGGCTCAGGTAGACTGAATCTAGCTGGCCTTTCACGGTCCATATACCCGTCGAATTAGCGATTTTTTTGGCCGTCCGGGTTTGTGTCCTGACGGCTTGTATTTACGACGAAGGGAGAACCCGAATAATGAAACTGCGTCATTGTGCCCTGAACATGCGAAATGCGCTTCGTGCGTCTGTCATTTTCGTTGCGACCCTCACCGCATCGCAATCGGGATTCGCGCAAACGGCAGATATCGTCTTCACCAATGCCAATATAAGGACGATGGACGAGGCCAATCCGCAGGCGCAAGCGGTTGCCATCACTGGTAATACGATCTCCTACGTAGGTGATGACGCTGGCGTGCGGTCCTTCATAGGAGACGACACCAGGGTTATTAATGCCCATGGCCATCTGATGGTCCCGGGATTCATCGAGACCCATCTCCACCTGCTGGTCGCAGCTGCGGCGATATCGGGAGTGGTTGCCACCCAGAACGACACGGCCGAAGAGGTCGCGGACAAGGTGGCTGCCTATGCAAAGGAACATCCGGGTACATCGACAATCTTCGGAACCGGCGTTGCCGCGGCAGTGCTGCAGAACGGCTTGGCCACCAAGGAAATCCTCGACGACGTCATGCCGGACCGCGGCGTCGTCCTGCTGGACGAGACCAACCACAATGCTTGGGTCAACAGCAAGACGCTAGAGCTTGCCGGCATCACGGAAGACACGCCCGACGTCGCCGGCGGCACCTATGTGAGGGACGCGAGCGGCGAGCTCACGGGCGTCATCCAGGGCTCTCCGGCGCATATTCCCGTTATCGTTCGCTCGAAGGCCGTGACACCTGAGGCCATTGCGGCCTCCTTGCCGGACATGCTGGCGATCCTGACCAGCCTTGGCTTCACAGGCGCATACGACATGGGATTCCCGCTCAGTACCGAAGCCGGATACCAAGCACTGATCGACATGGACAAGCGAGGCGAGTTGCCAATCCGCGTCAGCCTGGCCTACATGTTCAATACGCAGGAACTGGGCAGGAAGGTGCTTTCGACGATCGAAGAATTTTCGCAGCGCTTTAAGTCTGAGCACGTCTGGCTCGATACGTTGAAGATTATCGGCGACGGCGTGACCGAGAATTACAAGGCCTACATGTTCGAGCCTTATCTCGACCATGAGGGACACGGCGCAATGAATTCCGGCGATGATTTCACGCGCGAAGCGTCAATCAAAGCAGCAGACATGGGTTTCAATGTCACAACGCATTGCGTCGGCGATCGCTGCAATAGCCTGATGCTCGATATTTACGGGGAAATCCGGGCTTCCGGGAACAAAGACTCCATTCTCAGTACCACGCATTCCTGGTGGGTCAGGCCGCAGGATGTTCCGCGCTGGGCGAAGAACGACGTGATGGTTCAAACCACGGGAATCTGGCTGTTCTACAAGCCACAATACGTCACGTCGATGGGCGAGGAACGCACCAATACGGAACAATTCCCGGTTCGCGCCTGGGAGGACTCGGGAGCGGTCATTGCCTTGGGGTCCGATTATCCGGCGACTGAAGGCGGCCTGATGGGGCTGAACCCGTTCAACAACATCTACAGCCTCATGACGCGTCAGCTGGCACCGCCGCTGGTCGGAACGGTTGCGAAGCTGGAAGAACCGCTCAAGCCCGCCGACGAGGTGCTTACTATCGAAGAGGCCGTGCGCGGCTACACGGCAGGAAGCGCCAAGTTAATCGGCAAATT
>NZ_JBNKWF010000051.1:0-2496 GCF_050299635.1 Altererythrobacter sp. | reverse complement strand
ACTCACCAGTAGAGTCAAGTTATGGCGCACGCTGAGCAGAGCCTGATGAATTCAGGCAAGAATAATGTACAACAATGACAGAGTGAGATTGGATTGGGCCGCACAAGCTCTAACAACCGCTTTCGAACAGCGGCCTGATCAGGTACGCCCGCGCGGAATATTGCACGATCTCAGACATAGTCCGCTGGAGGTCGGTGGAGGTATTTTTGAAGGGCCATATGTCCGCTTGGTGCACTTCGCGTCAGTTTGATGTGCTTCGTTGGCACGCCGATCCATGTCCGCTTTCCTTGAGGCGGTCCTGAGGAGCCGTTCGGAACGAAAGGTGCACACTGAGGGGCCCTGCATGTCCACACATGTGATTTTGCGCTGGTCACTAGACCGTATGTCCTTCCGCGTGTGACGCGACTCACCCCCGATGTGCATTCGAGGGTTGCCCGGATGGGCCGGGCAGAGCCTCACACAAGGAGGGCGAGTCTTGGCACATCATACCGAAGTTTTCATTGGCATCGATACATCGAAGTTACGCAATGCAGTTGCCATTGCCGAGGCCGGCCGCAATGGCAAGGTTCGCTATTTTGGCGAGATCGACACCAGTGAGGCCGCGACGAAGAAGCTGATCGCGTCGCTTGCAAGCAAATATCGCAAGCTGACGTTCTGCTACGAAGCAGGCCCGACCGGCTACGGTTTGCAGCGGCTCATCGAGAGCTTGGGCCATAGCTGCATCGTCGCCGCACCGTCGCTTATTCCGAAGAAGGCCGGCGATCGGATCAAAACCAATCGGCGCGACGCCGAAGGCTTGGCGCGGCTGCTCAGAGCCGGCGAGTTGACGGCGGTGTGGGTGCCCGATGCGCGCCATGAGGCGATGCGCGAACTTGCCCGCGCACGCGATACAGCGCGCCAGGACCTGACCCGCAAACGCCAGCCGGTTTCCTCGTTGCTGCTGCGCATGGGGCTGCACTACCCTGGCATCAAGACGTGGGGCGCCAGGCACCGCTCCTGGCTCGCCAACCTCAAGCTCGAGCATGCCGAGCAACGCTTCGTGCTCGAAGAACTGCTTGTGGCCGAACGACAAGCCGGCGAGCGCGTCGGCAGGATCGAACAGGCGATCCGCGATGCGCTTGGCGACTGGTCGCTCAGAGACATCGTGCCGGCGTTGATGGCGATGCGCGGCATCGACATGATCTCAGCCGTCACGATTCTGGCCGAGATCGGTGATCTCACCCGTTTTGCAAACCCACGCCAGTTGATGGCCTATCTGGGACTGGTGCCGTCGGAGCGTTCGACTGGCGACGCTGTCCGTCGCGGACCGATCACCAAGGCCGGCAATGGGCGGGCGCGACGCGCGCTGGTCGAGGCCGCATGGGCCTACCGCCATCCTGCCCGTGTCGGTTTTGAAAAACAGGCCGCGGTTGCCGCCGCACCGCGCCCGGCCCGCGAGATCGCCTGGAAGGCACAGGTGCGATTGTGCAAGCGTTTTCGCGCGCTGACGCGCAACGGCAAGAAGTCGACGGTCGTGGCCATCGCCATCGCTCGCGAGTTGGCCGCCTTCATCTGGGCCATTGCGCAAGAGGTCGAGGCAGCGCCGGCCAACACGTCATCGTTATAAGCCAGGGCAGCCAATAACGGACAGCGCCCGGCGCTCTTCAATCCGGGCACAACAGAATTCGTGCAGCGGCGGGGACGAGGCCATGGCAGGGGAGCCCTTGCAAAACACTAAGTGGCCGATCCACGGAGTTTCTCCTGATCGACGCCCGCTTCTAGACCAAGGCAGCCCCGGACGAACAAACGGACATGCGGATTGAACCCGCGCATCAGAGCTTGATCACCGTCGTCTTCGGGCCTCGCCTCCGCCTTTGCACGATCCCAAAGTCCTTCATCCGTCGCCCGGACAGCAACGGCATCGACAACGCGCGACGACAGCGCTTGACTTGGGACATCAGAGTGTTCCGTCTCAGACATTTGCCTCCCCGAGTGGCCCGCTCCTTAGCAAATGTCGGAGACATGAGGAACACTAGCAACTCTATGATTCTAGTGTAGCTTTAGCATCTGACGTTTGGTAACGAAGGTCGGTGCAGATGGGGACCAAACGTCAGATGCGCTACAGTAGCAGCGCTACTGGCGCCATTATGCAGCTCAATTTGCGAGCCGCACCACTTCGACTTTCTTGCGTGCAACAAACGAGTAGAACGCACGTCGAGACATGGATTTATGCGCACCTCGAACTTCCGAAATAAGCGCTTTTGCCTTGCATCCTTTGGCCGAAGACCGCCCAACTTGATTGATTACGTAGGAGTAGGATGAGCGAAACTCAGAATATTTGCGATCTTCGCCAGCAAATGCGGGGCCGGCGAACACAGCAAAAAAACAAACAGCAATACAAGCAGTCGGATAACTATGATCTCCAACGTTGAGAACAGTGGATCGCCCGCCCAGGAATTGAGATGTAGGCTGAAGAGTATTAAGTTAGATTGGGTGACAGGCTTTGCAGCAACGAAC
>NZ_JBNKWF010000050.1:0-2667 GCF_050299635.1 Altererythrobacter sp. | reverse complement strand
ATCGAGCCCTCAATGTAATCGATCATGTCGGCATAGGTCATCGGCACATCGGTTTTCAGGGCGGCGATGGCGAGCCGGCGAACAGCAAGTTGTGGAGTCTCGGCATGGAGCGTAGTCAGCGATCCACCGTGGCCGGTATTGATTGCCTCGAGAAACGTCATCGCCTCGCGCCCGCGGACTTCGCCCAGGACGATCCGGTCGGGTCGCATGCGAAGCGTTGAGGCCAAGAGCACATCTGCACTGCGGGCATCCGTGTCCCGGTCCACGATCAACGTCACGGCATTGGGCTGCTCGGGGCGCAGCTCGGCCGCCTCCTCGATGGTGATGATCCGCTCTTCGGGCGGGATCAGCGAAAGGATCTTGCGCGCCGCGACCGTCTTGCCGGTCGATGTACCGCCCGAAACGATCATGTTGAGCTTGTTCTCGACGCAGAAGCGCAGCGCGGCGTCGATGTCGCCGGAGGCAACCACATCGCGCAGCGCGGCGTTTCGTTCGCGCCGCAGACCTTCGAGGCTGCGCTCCTTTCCATAGAGGAAGCCGAGCCGGATTGCCTCCAGCGGCAGGGAGGAGAAGAAGCGCAACGATATTGAAAACCCGCCCTCGACTGCCGGTGGCTGGATCACCTGCGCGCGGATCGGGCGATCTCGATATAGGATCGAGACCGAGACAATGGGCTTCTTCGTGCTGAGCGTCGTCGAGGCGGCCGAGGCGATCTGGTTGCCGAGGTCCTTGATCTCGGTCTGGCTCAGCGGGCTGCCGAGACCTCGCATGAAGTGATCGCCCTGGAATTCGCCCCAGACTTGTCCGTCGGGATTGATGCAGATCTCGATCGTGTCGTCGCGCAGGACCTCGGGGCCGAAACGGTCGAGCGACGCTTCCAGATAACTTGCAGCCATGTCAGAAAATCTCGAGGTCACGATCAACCATGACCGTGATCCGTGTACCCTGATCGACATGTATCACTGGCCGGATCGCCAGATAGTCCTGCATCACGCTTTGCGTGCTATCGCGCAGGTCGGTGCCGACATCACTCGCAACATCGGCTGCCGCCTCGCTGTCGATTTGACCCGCTGCAGCCGCAGGCAGGGCGCCGATCAAGGAGATCAGCGCGGCGGAGCCGAAGCGTTGCGCGAAACGGGTGTCGACAAACCCGGTGGTGCCAGTACGGCCGAGTTCGTCTCCACCGAAGGCGCTGATCTGCACGGTCTGATTATCGGGCAAGATGATCCGGTCCCATGCCACCATGACGCGCGATTGGGCGAGTGCGACATCGGAGCGGTAGCGCCCGATCAGCCGCGCGCCGCGCGGGATCAGGATACGCGTTCCATCGAAAGAATGGACGTCTTCCGAGACGATGGCGCGGATCGCGCCGGGCAGTGTGCTGTCGAGGGCCGTCTCTGTCACAGCCTGAATCATGGTGCCCTGAACAACCGTGTTCGATGGGTTCGCGATCACTTCGGCACGTGTCACCTGCGCAGGTTGTGCGCCCGAACGAACAAAGGCTTCATCTGCATTCAAACGTGCGGCTTCCAGCGTGTTCTCCCTATCCGCACCCGCGCCCATCCCGGAGAACGCGATCATAGGAGACGCGATGCGCTCTGCGCGGGCCTCAGCTTCGGCTGCGCGCCGCCTTTCGAGTTCGGCCAGCCGCAATTCTTCTTCACTTGGTCCCAATGAGGTCGGCTCTGGTGGTGCAAGCCGTGCAAGTTCCAAGTCCATGCGGAGCTGATCCAATTCGCGATCCCGCTCGGTCAGTTGCCGCTCGAGGGCCCGCTGCGCCTCGGCGGATGCCTCCTGTAAGGTGGCAATTTGCGCCGTCAGGTCGGCAATAGCCTGCTCCGCCCCGCTATCCGCGGCCTCGGCCGGTCTTGCGCGTAGTTCCTCGAGTTCCGCTCTCAATGTCGCAAGACTTTCCATCAGCGCGAGTTCCGACTCGCTCGGACCTGTGTCCGTAGGCGGGGCTTGGCTGGGCTCTGGGGCAGAAATCGGCGCCAGATCTCCGAATCCGGGGCCGCTGCTCTGGAACTCTTCCGGCGCGGCGGTCGCCATTGGTGTTTCTGCCGACGGCTGCAGGGCAGCCCATGCCAGACCGCCTGCTGCCGCGATGCCGACGACCCCAAGGATCGCAGCAAGCGGCGCAGGCCGCTTGCTTGCCTTCGCTTTGCCTGTCGAGCCTTCGAGAGCCGCGAGGCGCGCGGCGAGGTCTTCCGTACCTTCGGTCATGATGTGGCCTGTCCTGCGTCCTGGACGCAAATCACCTCTTCGCCAAGGCGAAGGACCCATTGTCGGTTGACGCCGGACACGCGGATGACGCCGTCACTCAAGGCCTGGCTGTTCACCGCGCGTTCCCTGCCGTTCGAATATCGGAAGATGGCGGGCACCGGCGCATTCCGTGCGAACCGGAAATACGTGAAGGTACCATCATCCCAGATGGCCGTCGGCGTGAACTCTTCTCGGGCACTGACCGCATAGTTCGCGTTCGGCGCATCGGCCGCAACCGCCCTGGTGGGTTGCACGCGGTTTTCAGGATAGCGGAACTGCACGACATAATGCGGCGTCTCCCGGGCTTCGACGACATGGAAGTAGTAGGAGCGGCGGTTGGTGTAGACGGTGATGTTGGTGGCGACGCCAGATGCTGTTGGCTTGATGGCGAAGGCACGGCCACCC
>NZ_JBNKWF010000049.1:0-2691 GCF_050299635.1 Altererythrobacter sp. | reverse complement strand
GAGAAAAGGAGAAGAAAAGCAAATAGGTCGTCATGCACTCAATGTTGTTGTTGGTCTAGTTATGAATGGGCAGCGGCATGTTCTTCTAGCTGGTGATCTTGATAGGGAAGGGCTGGAGAACCTACGTAAAAAAGCAGATGATCTCCGATCAACGATTTTGGTCTTTCCTCACCATGGTGGTCGGCCAGGTCGGGGTGATATTAACGAACATGGGTCTGTACTACGCGCCTGTTCCACACAGGGCCGATCCACTTGCGCCGACGCACAGTGCCAGCAACCGGTTGGGGATCTGCTCTTCCCAGTAGCGACGGTTGAAGCGATAGACGAATTCATCGATGTACTCCTGCAAGCGATGGGCTCGCACCGCGCCATGGAAGGTACCGAGCAGAAAGCGCTTGAGGTTGGCAATGACGATGTGGACCCACGGCAGCCACTGGTCGGCCTCCTCGGGCGGTGTGATCTTGGCGATGTGGGTGGCCTGCACGGCCAACCCCGACAGCGACGGGAAGGCATCGGTATGACAGACGGCATCGGGCTGCAGGCGGCGCTGCGCGAAGTCGACGATCTGCGCCTTGGCGAGCGAGTCGAGCGCCTCGATCGCAACGAACCCAGGCCTGCCCTCCTCGGTCTTCTCGATTGCCACCAGCACCGGTATGCGCCCGCCGCCGCGGCCCGCCTTGCCGGTCTTGTTGGCCCCGATGTAGGCATCGTCGACTTCGACCAACTCGGTGAGCCGATAGAGGCTGTCGCGCTCAGCCATAGCCGCGCGCAAGCTCCTCAGCATCTTGTAGGCGGTGCGCCACTGCACGCCGATGATCTTCGACAGCCGCAATGCAGAGATGCCGCCTTTGTCGGCGCTGATCAGATACAACGACCAGAACCACTTGGTCAGCGGCACACGCGAACCGTGAAACGCTGTCCCTGAGGTGATGTAAGTCTGGCGGTAGCAACGCGCGCATTCGTAGCGATGCCGTGGCGCGTACAGCCAGCCGTGATCATGCCCGCAATGGGGACAGCGAAACCCCTCCGGCCAGCGTTGGGCGACGATGGCGTCCAAGCACGCTTGCTCGGTGGCGAAACGCTGTTGCCAATCGTAGAAACTTGTCGTCGGTGCTTGCATTATGCGGCTCCTCGGTTGCTGCTGGGATGCCACGCAGTATCGCCTGCCCGCAGGCTCAGAAAGCGAGTCCGTGGAACAGGCAGCATGTGAAGACCCATGTCCGAGGTTATCGGCGCGAAATTCTAGCACCGTCGAGTGGCACTATTCGTTGATAAAGGATAAGGGATAGGACATCCAACCACACCTGGAGAAGTACCATCCCTATTAGATGACGGGATCAATCCTGAGGGTTCTTCACAAGACGAGAGAAAGGTGCCTGGAACACCGCTCAGAAGGGAATGGCGCTTACTTAAGCGCCATCCCTCATAACACCCTGAATACATGGGCCATTCGCGCGTCTGACCTCACCTTTGTTTCTTTGGATGCCCATGTTCGCGAACCTCTGCTCTGGCGGTGGCGCGCGCTTGGGTGAGTAGCGGAAAGGGTTTCGGTCGTCGCTTCACGGCGCGCGGCTCAATGCGGCCGGGACGTAAGCCCACTCGGGCTTTGGCGATCAACACCAGCAGGGCATGGATGGAGCAACCATCGTGGGTCGCACCGCCGCGTTGCTGCCAAGCCATCCATAGCTGCACGGTATGTTTGAAGCTCAGTTGTCGGGGGATCTGATCGGCCAACAAGGCCGCCTGAGCCATCAGTAGCCGAATCAGATTGTAGGCCAGCAGATAGACCCACAGTTCTTTGATGGCCATCTCCGGCGTCCTGCAGCGCAAGTGTTCCATGCCCAGCGTGCTCTTGATGCAACGCAGATCCAGTTCGACATGCCAGCGGCTGCGATACAGCCCCTTCAGTTGCTTCTTGGGTGTCGCCTTGGGGCAGAGGAAGGTGGTGACCATGATCTTGCCGCCGGCTTCGAACTCCCGAACCGTCAGCGTATCGGGTACCCGGTCGTATTCGTAAGGACTCATCCAATCGGGCTTTTTTGTTGGCTTGCTCAAAACAATGAGATGATCGCGTGCCCCGAGCCGCTCGCCCTGACTGAAATCGGTGCTGCGCTTGCGGGCCCCGTACTGTTCGAACAGGCCATCGACGCCCCCGCGGTTCAATTCCCACAGCAAAAAGTAGGTGGCGTAGAAGGCGTCACCGAGCAGAATGTCACCCTCATTGAGCGAGTCGAGCATCTCGCGTAGTAGGCTTTGTTCATCACCGCCTTTTCCGACACAGGGACCGGTCGCCGCATCGAGCAAGGCACCACTGCCGAGGCACAGCAGCGCCGCCACCCGACACAGCGGAAACCCCAGCCCGGCTTTCTGGCTACGCGACTGTGGAAACTGCGCCTGATTCGCTTCGGTGTCCGACAAGGTGACCGTGGCGCCGTCCACCAAGCGTACTGGCCGACCTTGCCAATGCCACCAGGAGGCGGCACCCTCAGCAACAATGCCTCCGGTGTACCTCGCCAGTGTTGAGATCATCCCCTGCGGTAAACGCTTGCGCGCTCGGCAGTAGCCGCCGGTCGCCGTGCTGCCGGGTGTCAATCCGCCAATAAGCCGTTTGACCATGGCGTCATTGACCACTTGCCGGCAACTACCATCCGCTGAGAGTGCCTGGGCGAGAAACAGCGAGAGAGTTTCGGT
>NZ_JBNKWF010000048.1:0-2827 GCF_050299635.1 Altererythrobacter sp. | reverse complement strand
GAAGGCGGGGTGAGGGGGCGTCCCCAGTGACAGCTTTCGCAGCCCATGAAGGCCGCGCGGGTTGTCGCGCGGATGAGACAGGCCCGGAGGCAAGAAACCGATGACGATCCACACCCACGACGACGCGTATGAACCCGCCCACACCGCATCCCAGACCGCCCATGCGCTCGACGAGCTTCAGCTCTATGGCTATCGCCCCTTTGACGAGCCCGATCCGCGCCCAATGCCCGATGGGCAGCGGCTCGCCGTCGCCGTCGCCGACATCTTCGACGCCCTCGTCGCGACCCTGGAAGACACCCGTATGGAACCCGACCTCGAAGAGGTGCTCTGGGGCCAGGTCAACCTCTTCCACCGCGCCACGGCACGGATCGAGCGGTCGCTCGATGAGAACGAACAGGCGCAGCGCCGCCTCCAACGCGAGCAGGACGGCTCCGAGGTGAAATCCGTCGAACTCGAGCGCCTGACGGCTGAAGGCCTGACACTCGTCGAACGGCGCAACTGCATGGACATGATGCGCGATCACGCCGCCACCGAGTTCGTCCATCACACGGGATCGACCTGGCGACCCCGCACCGGATCGATGGTGAACCGCCAGCACATGACCGCAGCGCTCATCGACAGCCGCGACTTCCTGGCCGCCAAGCGCCGCGCCGAGACCGAGGTAATGCTTCCCGCAGGCCCCAAGGTCGCCCTCACCGGCGGGACCGATTTCAACGATCACCGCCTGATCTGGGGCAAGCTCGACCAGGTCCGGACCAAATATCCCGACATGGTCCTCCTGCACGGTGGCAGCCCGAAGGGCGCAGAGCTCATCGCCGCCAAATGGGCCGAAGCCCGGGGCGTGACGCAGGTGGCCTTCAAGCCCGACTGGACCAAGCACGCCAAGGCCGCGCCCTTCAAGCGCAACGACGCGATGCTGGATGTGCTCCCGGTCGGGGTCCTTGTCTTCCCCGGAACCGGTATCCAGGAAAACCTCGCCGACAAGGCCAAGAAGCTCGGCATCCCGGTCATGAAGTTCGAGAAGGGGGCGTGAGCACCCTCCTTCTTTTCGGAATAGAACATTGTGGAAACGTCGAAGAGCGCTTGATATTGTGGTCTGGAGAGAGGCATCAACAACATGTTCGACACATCGCAGCAAATGGAAGTGTTCCCGACGACGGTCGATCTCAAGCGGATCGACCCGTCTCTCAACATGCGGCGCTTCTATCGAATGAGCGTTCAGCCAGACCTGTTTGGCGGCGCATGCCTTGTGCGGGAATGGGGCCGTATCGGATTTCGAGGGCAGATGCTGGTCGAACAGCACCCGGACGAGGGGCATGCTGTGACCGCCCTACTGAAGCTCGCAGCGACGAAGCATCGCCGAGGATACTTACGTTCGAGCTAGCTGATCCTTTGGGCTTTGATAGTCCAAGACCAGCCCCTGGGGTATCTACGCCTGAATGGTCGACTTCCAAGGCAACGTCTTGAAATTCGATTGATAATCTCGGTGTCACTCCCTAAGGTTGTCGCAGGCCCAGAAAATGGGCGCGCATAGTTACAATGCGCATTGGGATACCGGGAGGCCAGGGTGGATAACGACAAGTCAGAACTTCGATGGGGAGTCGAGCAACGTCTCGAGTTCATAGAGTTCCGCTTGTTCTGGGAGGGGCATGTAAACCGGAGTGACCTCATGGATCAGTTCGGTGTCTCGGTCAACCAAGCGTCCACTGACCTGAATCGCTACATCGGCTTTGCTCCGGCGAACATGGAGTACGACAAGAGCGCGCGGACTTATGTGCGAGGCAGTGCTTTCCAACCACAATTTCTGGAACCTGATGCCAGTCGCTATCTAGCTCAGCTACGGTCCGTGGCCGAAAACATTCTTGACCGTGAAGACTCTTGGATCGCTAATCTTCCGTCCTTTGCCTCTGCGCCGACGCCGGTCCGTGGTGTTGACCCCGTGACGCTTCGGTCCGTTGTGGGAGCGATCAGGCGATCCGAAGAGATAGAGATACGATACCAGTCCCTTTCCAGTCCAGATCCGCGATGGCGTTGGATTGCGCCTCACGCGATTGCCTTCGATGGATTTCGCTGGCACGCCCGCGCGTTTTGTCTAACCGACGAGTGTTTCAAGGATTTCCTTCTCTCCCGGATGATTGAGATTCGTGGCTCACGCGAAAGCGGGACATCGGCCGATGATGATCTCGACTGGAATTCAGAAGTCGTCCTCGAAGTGGCTCCTCATCCCGAACTGTCAGAAACGCAGGCTAAGGTCATTGCCCTCGACTACGGGATGCGTGGCGGCAGCGCGAAGATAAAGGTGCGCCGCGCGCTGCTCTATTACGCGCTGAGGCGCTTGGGATTGGATACAGATCCCGCCGCCCGGCGCCCGCAAGACCAACAGATCATATTATTGAATCGTAATGCTATTTTGGGAAGAGACTAAATGGGTGTGATACCTCAACCAGGTTCAGTCATTCATCTGCGCTCGACCACTTGGAAGGTGCTTGGCAGCTCTGCACTTAAACGTGGTTATCGCGAGATCCACTGTCGGGGCTTGTCAAGCATCGTTCGAGACAAAGAAGCTCGTTTTGTGTGGGATCTGGAAAAGGGTGCCCGTATTCTGGATCCGGCGGCGATTCAGCTCGTCTCAGACGCGTCTTCTGGTTTGATTGACTCCAAGTTGCATCTCGAGGCCGCGTTCCGAAATACACCAACCACTACCCGTCAACCACTCACTCTTGGTCGCGCCGCGATTGATGATCTTTCCTTTCAGCATCTGCCCGTGGAACGGGCTCTCGCCCAAGATCGGGTGCGGTTACTGATCGCGGATGATGTCGGTCTCGGG
>NZ_JBNKWF010000047.1:0-3114 GCF_050299635.1 Altererythrobacter sp. | reverse complement strand
GATAACCGGCGGAAGGTTTCATCGTCATGTGGAACGTGCCCGCTTCCAGCTCCTGCTCGATCCGTACGTCGATGTCAGTGTCGACTACTCCTTCGGCGGAAAGCTGCCTCACGCGATAGAGATAGGGAATGAAGTCGCGATGGTAGCAGCGGACATCGAAAGTATCGTCATCTGGTGCGTCGGCGATACAGACCATCTTGCCGGCTCCGCTTCGCAGAGTGGTGACCTTGCCGGCGGAGTCGAGCGAGACGATCGAGGCGCTTTCGCGAAGTTCGGGTGGCAGCGGGAGCGTGGAGCTTTCGAGCGGAACAGAAGACGCTAACGCAGCGATGAGCGCAATTGCTGACACGGGAAACTCCTTCTTCAGATCGAGATGCGACCGCCTGCCCATCCTGTAAATCAGATAATGCCTATGTCCGCAAATGGGTCGTTAGCGGACGCTGCCGCCTGATCCGCCTGCGCCTGATTTCCTGCGGTTCTCGGGTGCGTTCTCGCGCGGTTCGTTTTCGGATCGCTCGATCTTGACGCCTTCATCCTCGCCGTCAAAATTGGCCGTTTGTCCTTTTACGCTAAATACTTCTCCGCTAGATCCGTTCGAGACAGACAACGGGGAACATTTTGGCCGACATCTTCATTTCCTATGCAAGGGCCGACCGGTCGCGGATCGAAAAGCTCGCCGAGGCGCTTGAATCGCACGGGCTTTCGGTCTGGTGGGACCGCAAGATCGAAGGCGGCGCGCATTTCGGCAAGGATATCGAGCGCGAACTGGACGCCAGCAAGATCGTGGTGGTGGCATGGTCGGAAGCATCGATCGAGAGTCCGTGGGTACTCGACGAGGCAGCAAGCGGACGCGACAATGGCAAGCTTGTGCCGCTGCGGTTTGACGAGAACCTCCCGCCATTGGGATTCCGCCAGCAGCAGGCCGTGGACCTGTCAGGGTGGAAGGGCGCGAAAGGTCATGCGGGCCTTGCCGGCCTTATCGAAACGCTCAGGAACAGGGTGAACATGGCAAGGGGCAGCAGCGCTGAGCCTGCCCCTGTTTCGGTTCCAGCCAGGCGCGCTCCCGGCAAAATTCCAATGCTGGTCGGCGGCCTTGCGGCTTTGCTGTTCATTGCCGCGGCCGGTTGGTGGTTCATGAGCGGGGGCATTGGCTCTGGATCGCCGGGCGCGGAAGCTGCAGAAATAGACCGTACGAAATCAGTCGCAATCCTACCTTTCCGCGATCTGTCTCCCGGTGGCGACCAGCAATGGTTCACCGACGGGTTGGCTGACGAAATCACGTCCAGGCTTTCGCGCACCCCGGATATTGTCGTCGCGCCTTCGAGTGCTGCCTTTGCCTTTCGCGACAGCGCGCTCAGCCCGATGGAAATCGCCAGCGAACTGGCAGTAGAGCATATTTTGAGCGGCTCGGTCCGCCGCACGGGTGAACAGATGCGGGTGACCGTCGAACTGGTTCGTCAGTCCGATGGCGAACTGATGTGGTCGGAACAGTTTGACCGCACGACCATGGATGCGATCGAAGTCCAGGAAAATATCGCGGTGGATGTAGCCCGCGCGCTCGAAACCGTGATGGACCCCGAAGCGCTGGCACAGATGGCGGATATCGGCACGAATTCGGTCGAAGCCTATGAAGCCTATCTCAAGGGAACGACGCAAAGTACCTTTAACGACACCGATCCCGTCACCTCCTATGAATATTTCCAGCGCGCCTATACCATCGATCCCGGTTTTACGGCTGCGCATCTCGCTGCGGCGCAAATATTGATTTACCGCATGAGCCAAGGCACCTTTGGCTGGTCGGGATATGAGGATGCGCTCGAGCGCGATCCCCTGTTTCTCGAAGAAGTGAGGGCGGCCCTGGCCGGCTCGGAAGAAGGCAGCTGGATTCATGGCCATGCACTTGCCTTGCGGGATCGCTATTATCTGCGCTTCAAGGATGTCGAAACCAGGCTTTCCGAATTGCACCGCCAATATCCCAATGAACTCAATATCCTCGAAGACCTGGCAATGGCGCAAATTGCCAACGGCAATTATGATGGGGCCGAGCAATCGATCTTGCGCCGGGTCCAGCTGAACGACGGCCCGACCGGCTGGTCGATTACTCAGCTACGCAGGATCGGAAAGGCCGAGGAGGCAGTACGACAGGCACGCATGGCGCTTGAGCAAGGAAGCGACGCCTTCGCCCTCGATCGTGCGATCGGGGCCTTGGCCGAGTCCGGCCTTGAAGAAGAAGCGCGCCAGGCGCTCGAGAGATTCGATAGTATCGAGCCGCGCGAAGATGCACGCTTGGCCGTCCGATTCTACTTCCATTGCATCCTTGGGCAGGACGAGGATGCAAGACGCATCGTTGGGCAGATGAGCCCCGAAGATGCGGAGCGCTGGTGGATCGGATCGAATGACAATCGGGCATCGCAGCCCTTCGACCGGGACTCACCACCCTATGTGCTGCTCTATTGGGGCTACATACCGGATTTTGACACGACCGGGCTGCCCAAGACCCGTGCCGCGCTGGACCGCGCCGGGATAGCGCATGACCAGCCGAGCCCCGGACCCGGATGGTGCGGCATTGAAGCCTGACTGACGGCTTCGAACCCGACGATTCACCTAAACAGCGCAAACAGGCAATCGATCTACGGCTACAGGATGATGAAATTCTTCGAATATATGAAAGTCAGCGTGGGGCTGGCTGTGTCCGCAACTGGGTCGTTAGCGGACCCTCCAAGCACTCAGTTTCGGTGAGAGTTTGAAGTCCAACAGAGCGGCACAAACTTTCCTACATCATGCGTTCCATGCCATGCCAGCTAAATGCGCGAAAACCTGCCACAACCCTTTGTATTCAGGCTTGAATCTGTAGAATTCGGCGCTTCGGGATTTCCGCACATGGACTGTGTTCCATGTGTTCCATCGAGTAGGATTTCGCCCAATCGGATCGGAGGCGAATCAGTCCTGCTTCACCCTCGCCGCGAAGCTCTTGCGCAGCTTCTGCAGCTTGGGCGGAATCACCGCCAGGCAATAGGGATTGCGTTGGCCTTCGCCTTCCCAATATTCCTGGTGGTAATCCTCTGCCGGATACCAGGTCGCTGGCCCCTCGATCGTGGTCACGGCCTGCTGGCC
>NZ_JBNKWF010000046.1:0-3157 GCF_050299635.1 Altererythrobacter sp. | reverse complement strand
GACAATCTGACGCTCAATGTCGTCATGCTGTTCTGGCCGATCGAAGCGATCCGGCAATGGCAGGGCATGGGGTAGGGCGGTGGCGAGGTGCCAATTAGGTATGCTGTTTCTGGAGTTCTTAGAAATTGCTAACGACGTCCTATTGTCCGAAGAAGAACACAGCGAATACAGAGATGACTCCAATCAAAGCGAAGCGCTTTAACAGCCGCGCCCTGTCGTCGCGTTCTGGGTGAGGCATGATCCATTCATGCAGCCAGTCGAAAATCAGGGGGCCCATGCGCAATCCTTTCGCTTTTCGAAGGAGATATCCGTCGATGGTTAAGATTCCGTCTGCGCGGCGGGCGGAGAGGCAGTTGCCTTGTTGTAGTCAGGAGGTTGCGTGATGGTGTGGGTGATGTCTTACAGGCCGGTTCCGGACAGCTATCCCGGTGTGGAGGTGATTGAAGGAAACTCTGGCGAGTTAGAGCTGGAGGATATGACCGACGATGGCGGCATCGGCCTAAAGATGTCGCGCAGTTTTTCCGGCCGGCGAGCGAAACCCGAAAGCGTGCCTAAAGTGATCCGCTGGAAGAGCAAGCGCAAGCTGCTCGATTATGAGAACGCATGCCGTAAGACGGTCAGCGACCGTTTCCGCGCCTTGATTGAGGAGATCGAGCCGGGCGTGCACCAGTTCGAACCGATCCGGTTTGTGGCGAAGGACGGCTCGCTGCTGGAAGAGCGCTGGTTCTGGCAGATTTGCAACCGGATCAATAGCGTCCACCCGGAACTGTCGAATTGGCTATTAGGTCCCCGAACTTGGCGCCCCCCCCCCAAGCCTCGAAGTGAAGGGCTCCGTATGGTGTTCGATACTACTGCAATCGGTGGGGCGCAGTTTTGGCATGACATGCATATCAAAGGCACATTGGTCAGCGACGCTGCCAAGCAACGCATAGATGCCGCCGGGACCACCGGTGTCCACTTCGACTATCGTGAACAGGCGTAAGTACAGGATCGAAATATGCCCACCAAACCCATCGCAGACATTCTCGATCTGATCGGCCGCCGACTTGACAGCGCGGGGCTGCAATTTGCGCATATCATCGGAGTCAGCTTCTACGGGAGCGACGATCTTGAGTGGCTCCGCCCTCTACTTCCCGACGTCAATGCCGAAATCAATTATGCAGTCCTGCCTGAAAGCGAGCGGGGCAGCGCAATCCTTGGCGCGGCGGCGCATTTGGGCAATCATGTCGGGGCCGCCTTTGCCGTGGCGGAGGTGTGATAATGGCGTGGATCTGGGAAGGTGACACGCGCATGGATGAGCGCGTATTCTGCGACTGGGTCGGCGACACCGAAGAGCATTGCAACGAGATCGGCATAGTTGCCCGCCAGAGGGCATTGGAACTTCCGCTCCATCCGGCCTACAGCGACTCGCTGTGGCAACATCCCTCTCATGGCGTACGATGTCCGATGCCGGACCGTCCGCTGGAGTTCCGGGTCGACTACTTCGATCCCCCGCTTCGCAGTCTGTTTGGTTGCTGCTGGGGCATTGCGATCAACAACGCGGCCCGTGATGCACTCGAGGCGCTCGAACCAGGCGTGCATCAATATCTGCCGATGGAGCTTACGCATAAATCGGGGAAGGCAATCACCGATGAGTTCTGGATGCTCAATATCGGTCAGCGTCTCGATACCTGCTCGCCTGAACACAGCCCCCATATGGTTGAGGAATTTCAGGAGGTTAGAAACCCGAGGATGATGCTGCCGAATGGCGACAATGTCATCAGTCGCTACACGACAGGCAGGCCTTGGCATAAGGGCGGGCCACCGATCTGGCGCGACCTGTGCCTGTTTGCAGAGAAACGAGCAGGCCGGCATCTCTGGTACGAATACAAGATGAGAAGCAAGTTCATGTCCAACGAATTGTTCGAAGCCTGGTCCGGGATCGGCGCTGTTACATACAAAGATGAGTTGATGGACAATTTGCATCCGGTTCGGGAGATTTAAAGGTGGCAATAATCGACTGGACTGATCAGAGCCGGGGGGTCGGCGATCGAGAAGTTCCAGCCAGGCGGTCGCCTACAAGATCGGCGCGCTCAAGATCCAGGAACTGCGCAAGCGCGCGCATGACGCGCTGGGCGACAGGTTCGACATCAAGGCGTTCCACGCCCAGGTGCTGAACACCGGCGGACTGCCGCTCGCCGTGCTGGAGCAGAAGATCGACCGCTGGATCGCGTCGCAAAAGGCCAAATAGGCGATCTGCGATTTACAGCTCAATCTGGTTCAGCCAAGGCTGGTGACATGAGCGAAAAGATCATCTGGTGGGGCGGGCAATTGCCCGAAGCCGAAACAATGACCGCAGTTGGAACCGGCAGCATGTCGGGCCACCTCGGGATCGAGTTTACCGATGTGAGGCCCGGCAGCGTGACTGCACGCATGCCGGTCAATGAACGCACGCAGCAGCCCTATGGCAGGCTGCATGGCGGCGCATCGGTCGCACTGGCGGAAACGATCGCCTCAGTCGCGGCGGCGTTCACGGTCGATCGATCGAAATCCGCCGTTGTCGGGCTGGAGATCAACGCCAATCACGTGCGACCGGGCTTTGCAGGATACGTCTATGCCACGGCGACGCCGGAGAATCTTGGCCGGACCACGCAGATCTGGTCGATCCGCATTACCGATGAAGCAGGCAAGCTGGTCTGCATCTCGCGCTTCACCGCGATGGTGATTCCGGCTGATCGGGGCTCGCAACAAAGCGGATAGGTTCCGGCGCGCTGCCCGGCGCGCGTTATTCCGCGGCGATTGCTTGCTCGGCGCTGGCAACCAGGGCCTGAAGCGCGTCCATGTGCGACTTGAAGGCTTTGCGTCCCTCACCGGTAAGTGATGCCCAAGTTCGCTGGCGACCGCTCAGCGGGGCCTTGCGCAGACGGACATAGCCCGCATCGACCAGTGCCGAGAGATGCTTCGACAGCACCGAATCGCTGACCCCTACGATGTCGCGCAAAGTAGCAAACTCGGCGTCGCTGACACGGGCCAGCACAGCCGCGATCTGCAACCGCGCTGGGGCGTGGAGAGCAGTGTCGAGCGCCATCGTCAGGCGTTCCTCTCCGTCAATTCGCTGCGATAGATTTTCTGCCATGCGAGGCTGAAGCAAATGGCAAGGGCGAAGGAAATTACCCCC
>NZ_JBNKWF010000045.1:0-3601 GCF_050299635.1 Altererythrobacter sp. | reverse complement strand
GGACCGCTGCCGAGGTTTGGCACCGCATGGCACATCGGGCCCTGGCGTGGAAACAGGCACTTGCGCCTGTGTATCGACGCGAGGAAATCTCGCCATCATTCCGCGGCAATGGCTCACGCACAGTAGATAGCGACTTTTACCGCACGCAGCTTGCCGGCGGATTTCCCGACTGGAGGCTGGAGGTACGCGGACTGGTCGATACGCCGCTTGCACTAAGCCTCGACAATATCCGCCGCTTGCCACAACGCACCCAAATCACCCGTCACGATTGCGTCGAAGGATGGAGCGCTATCGGCGAATGGACCGGCGTGCAGCTTTCGCTATTGCTCGATGCGGCAGGCGTGCAGGAAGCGGCCAGGTTCATCGTCTTCCGCTGCGCCGACAAATATAATGGCGGCGACTATTACGAGAGTATCGACATGGTCGATGCCTATCACCCACAGACGATCATCGCGCATATGCTCAATGGCGAGCCACTACCCGAAAAGAACGGCGCACCGCTGCGGATGCGGGTGGAACGCCAGCTCGGCTACAAACACCCCAAATACCTCACCGCGATCGAAGCCGTGGCGTCGCTGGACGGCATCGGCGATGGCAAGGGCGGCTATTGGGAGGATCGCGCCGGATACCAGTGGTACGCGGGGATTTAGCTCCTGGCCGGCTAGTCTGGGTATTTGCGCTGCATTGCGGCCCAGTCAGAAGCGATCATCTCTTCGAGCACATCCATATCGATATCGGCCAGCTTGTTAACGTAGAGACAGCTTTTCCCCATCTTGTGCTTGCCCAGTTTGCCAAGCAGTGCTTCACGCCGTTTGCCTTCTGCCTTGTCGCAATATCCGCCCATCAGGTAGAGCGAGTGTTTCGCCTTGCGCGGTGAAAAGCCTGTGCGCATCCAGTTCACGTCGCGGCCGCTGGCATAGGTTGTGCGATATTCGCCGTAACCGATGATGGAGGGACCCCACATCCTCGGAGCCGCTCCGGTAACTTTGCGGAACAGCGCATCAAGTTTTCTGGCATCCTCGCGCTTTGTCGCCGGTTCGACGGCGGCAATGAATTCCGCTGGATCCTGCCTCGTGAGCTTTGTCTTCGGTTCAGACATAAGCCGTTCCTACATTCCCCGTTTGACAGGTTAGCGCCACACGCGTCATCTGTCAGCGTACCAAAACAATTGGGGGATCAACGCCTATGTGGCTGCTCGACAAATTCCTGAACAAGGCAATCAAGCACGGTCAACTGATCGTGACCGACTATGACGGTAGGGAATATATCTATGGCAGCGAACCCGGAAACTACTCCGCTGTAGAAGGGGGCAAGCCGGGCCCCATCCGCATCCGGCTGACGGACAGGAAAGCGGCAATGCACATTGCGCGCTATCCCCAGCTTGGCGCAGGCGAAGCCTACATGTGGGGCTGGCTGGTGGTCGAGGAACCGCACGACATCCGCGACATGATCCTGTTCGTGACCATGAATGCCAAGCGGCTTGGCGATGAAACGCTCAAGGCCAAGGGTCCTCTGCGCAAGATCGCGCAAAAAGCAGTTGCCAAGCTCGACGGGATCAATCTGCGCGGCAGCGCGCGCAAGAATGCCGAGCACACCTATAACCTCACTCGCCAGCTATATGAGCGATTCCTTGATGAGGATCGCCAATACACCATGGCCTATTACCGCGAGGATCCTGCCAATACCTCGTTGGAAAAGGCGCAGATGGACAAGAAGGCGCATCTCGCCGCCAAGCTCTATCTCAAGCCCGGCATGAAGGTGCTGGATATCGGCTGCGGCTGGGGCGGCTTCGCACTCTATCTGAACAAGATGTACGGCGTAGAAGTAACCGGCGTTGCTCTGGCGCCCGATCAGATCGCTTTCTGCAAGGAACGCGCCGAGGCCGAGGGCGTGGCCGACAAGGTCAAGTTCGCGCTGATGGACTATCGCGACGTCGAGGGCGAGTTTGACCGGATTTCCTCGGTCGGCCTGCTCGAACATGTCGGCACGATTCACTATCCGCAATTCTTCGAACATACCCACCGCCTGCTCAAGCCGGATGGTGTGATGATCAGCCATTGCTGCGGACGTGCGGGCCCTCCCGGCTACACTGACGCATGGACGCGCAAATACATCTTCCCCGGCGGCTATATCCCTGCCCTGTCCGAACTCGTCACCGAAAGCGAGAAGGCAGGCTGGCAAGTGATGGACGTGGAGGCGATGCGCTTCCACTACTCCTACACGCTGGAGGAATGGTACAACCGCACCGTCATGCACCGCGAAGAGATCACGCAGATGTATGATGAAGAGTTCTACCGCATGTGGCTGTTCTACCTTGCCGGGGCCGAGCAGAGTTTCCGCAATGGAACCATGGTCAACTGGCAGCTCCAATATGTGAAGGATCGCAATGCCATTCCGATGACCCGCGAATATATCACCGAAGAATCGGCCCGCCTGCGCGAGAAAGGCGATGTGCCGCGCTGGCGCTTCGATCCGGCGCTGAGAGAGGCGGCGGAATGAGCAGCAGCCTGATCGACCGTTTCCTCGGATCGATCGTCAGGCAGGGTCGCCTCACCATCACCATGCCTTCGGGCGAGCGGCATGAACTGGGCACGCCGGCAGAGGGGTTTCCCGAAGTCGCCATCCGGTTTGCCGACAACAAGGTTGCGCGTGACATCTTGCTCGATCCCCGCCTGGGTGCGGGCGAAGCCTATATGGATGGACGCATCTTGATCGAGCGGGGCGACGTCATGCAGCTCGTCCAGCTACTGCGCGCGAACAAGCCGTGGGAACGCGGCGGCTTGCTCAAGCCCCCTTCCCCACTCTCCAGGCTGAAGAACCGTGCGAAGTTCATCGCGTCATCCTTCAACCAGGCGGCGAGTTCGAAGCGCAATGTCGCGCATCACTATGACATCGGCAACGATCTCTACCGCACGATGCTCGACCACGAGCACATGCAATATAGCTGCGCCTATTGGGCGCCGGGCGTTGAAACGCTGGCTCAGGCGCAAGAGGCCAAGCTGGCACATATCGCCGCGAAACTGGCGTTGGAGAGCGGGCAGCACGTGCTCGACATTGGTTGCGGCTGGGGCGGCATGGCGATCTATCTCGCGCGGCATTTCGATGTGAAGGTGCTGGGAATTACTCTGTCGGAAGAACAGCTGGCGCTTGCGCGCGAACGCGCGGAGGCGGCTGGCGTAACGGATCGCGTCCGCTTCGAACTGGTCGATTACCGCGACCTTGCCGCAAGGGGAGAGCGCTTTGACCGGATCGTCTCGGTCGGTATGTTCGAACATGTCGGCCGCCCGCAATTCGAAACCTTCTTCCGCGCCTGCGCCAATCTGCTCACCGATGAAGGCGTGATGCTGCTGCACACGATCGGGCGCTTTGGCGGGCCGGGTACGACCGACGCCTTTACTGCGAAATACATCTTTCCTGGCGGATATATCCCGGCGCTTTCAGAGACTTTGGCGGCGAGCGAAAAGATGCGGCTGATCCATACCGATATCGAGACGCTGCGGCTGCATTACGCTAGGACATTGCGCGCATGGTACGCCAATTGCGAAGCCCATCGGAGCGAGATCATCGCCATGTTCGACGAGCGCTTTTATCGCATGTGGAC
>NZ_JBNKWF010000044.1:0-3719 GCF_050299635.1 Altererythrobacter sp. | reverse complement strand
GTTTCGGCTCAGGCACCGGATCGTTGCTCCAGTGCGCGGGCTTGGTGAAGGCCTTGGGGTGTTTGGTTGCGCGTGTCATGCACTGAACATGCGCGCACTGGCGCATGGTTTCAATAGTCCCTAGTGGGGCGCGATGGTTCAGCCCACCGGTATCCACGCGCGCCGCGCCGCGCTCCGCATGCTCGACGCAGTGCTGCGCCGGGGCGAGACGCTTGAGACCGCCTATCCGCCTGCCACCAAGGATGTCCGCCGTCCTGAGGACAAGGCGCTCGCCCGCGCAATCGCAAACGAGAGCCTGCGCTGGCTCACCGATCTCGACGCGCTGATTGACAGTGCGACGAAGAAGCGCCTGCCTGACGATGCCAAGCCGCGCGCAGTGCTGCGGCTGATGCTGGCGCAATGGCTGCGGCTCGATACGCCGCCGCATGCGGTGGTGGCGACCGGCTTGCCGCTGCTTTCCGGCGGGCCGAGGCGGCTGGCGCATGGCGTGTTCTCGACTCTGACCAGGCGCGAGGCGATGCTGCCTGACGCGCCGACCATGCCTGATGACGTGGCGGCTCGCTGGGGCGAGCGGGTGGGTGCAATCGCATCAGGCCTTGCCGATCCGCCGCCGCTCGATCTTTCGCTACGCGATGCGTCGGAGACGGCGAAATGGGCGCTGGAGCTGGGCGGCGATAGCCTGATGCCGGGACATGTGCGTCTGCCGCGCGGCGAACGGGTCGAGGAGCTTGCGGGCTTCAAGCAAGGCGCCTGGTGGGTACAGGATCTCGCTGCCTCGCTTCCCGCGCGGCTGCTGGGTGCGGGGGCCAATGGGAATGAGCGCAAGACCGTGCTGGATCTCTGCGCCGCGCCGGGCGGCAAGACGCTGCAACTTGCTGCGGCAGGCTGGAAGGTGACCGCGCTCGATCTCAGCAAGCGGCGGCTCGACCTGCTGAAGGAGAACCTCAAGCGCACCGGGCTCACGGCCTCGCCCGTCCGTGCCGACGCGCTGACGTGGGAGCCGAAGCACCAGTTTGACGCGATCCTGCTCGATGCGCCTTGCACCGCCACCGGCACCTGCCGCCGTCATCCTGACGTGCTGCACCGGATCGGCCAGCGCCAGATCGAGGAGATGGCGGAGCTGCAAGCCGCTCTGCTTGCCCGCGCGGCGCAATGGCTCAAGCCCGGCGGCGTGCTGGTCTATGCCACCTGCTCGCTGGAACGCGAGGAGGGTGAAGACCAAGCTGCGCGCGCCACGCTGGAGCCGCTGAGGATCCGCGCCGAAGAACTGCCGCAAGGAATCGAGCCCACGCCAGAGGGTTGGCTCCGCACCGATCCCGGCATGATGGCGGACGAAGGCGGGTTCGACGGGTTCTTCGTTGCGCGTTGGGTGAAGGATCAGGCTGTTTGAGGCCGTCGCTTCCGTCTGAAAGCTATGCCCGCTGCAGCCAGGCCGAACAGCGCCAGCATGCCGGGTTCCGGCACGGGCGTGCCGCCGGACGAACTGCTTGAGCTGACTGGCGGTTCGCCGCCAGAGGGCGGGTAGTATCCGCCGGTATAAGTGCCCACATGCATCTCGCCATTCTGCACCAGGCTGCCGAACACGGCTGAACCCTGGATGTAATTCTGCGTCGTCGCATCGGCCTTGGGAGCGAGAACCGAACCGCCCCAGGCTGTCGTCAGCGACAAGTCTTCCGCATCGGGGAAGTTCCAGATGACATGTTCGCCCAGATTGTTGGTGCCGCCCAGGAAGTTGTCATTGAGCGCGACGCTGGCGCCCGAAACATTGACGATCGCGGTATCGGCGCCGTTGAGATTGAACTGAAGCTCGCCGATCTTGTCGAGGTCTGCCGCGCTGATGTTGAATACGGCCACACCGTCGGCATCGGGTTGGGCATCGAAGGTACCGCGATTGCCGTTGATGTTGAAAGCGCTGTTGGTGTCCAACGTGCTCAATGAATGGCTGAGGCTATTCATCGATGTTTCGATCAGGCTCTGCTGCTGGATCAGATTCTGCATGAAGGCCGGGTCGGACGCGGCAAGGCCCGAAGTGACCGTGTTGTTGTTGACGTTGGTGTTGGAGATGGAGCCGCCCACCTGCACCGTCTGCGGATCGCCGTTGAGGTTGAAGCCGCTGCTCACATTGCCGCCGACGACCGCGCCGGAACCATTGTTGAGGTTCTTGTGCCCGCCGCTAACATCGCCGACCACCGTCAGCCCTGGCGTGTCGGAACTGGTCGTGACGGTGGGGCTGATCTGATAGTTCGATGCATTGCCATCCAGATTGCCACCGACAAAGGTGCGCCCTTCCACTTCGGAGGATGACGTCAAGTCTCCCAGCACCACAAGGTTCCAGGTGCGCAGCACGTCCGTTCCGGCAACAGGCCCGGGCGATGCAAGGGCAGTGCTTGCGGACAGGGCCACGGCAATGGGTGCGAGGGATAGAAATGAAGAACGGAAAAGCGCCACTATTAAATGCCTTTTTGTGAATAGTTGAAGATTTTTCGGGCGCTTACTGCGTTATAAAGATTTCGGAATTCCTGATTGGGGGCTGTCTCATTGCGGAACGCACCGTGCACGATTTGTTGGTGGACGAAGGCGGGCTCGACGGGTTCTTCGTTGCGCGGTGGGTGAAGAGTTAGGCAATCCTCAGCGCCGCGCGCATGCATTCCCTGCCGGCCTGGCTAATGGTCAGGTCCAGGCGCTCATCCGACTGTGAGACGCATTGGAGCCGGAACGGCACGTTCAGCTCGATATAGCGGTTGAAGTGCATCTCGCCCCCGCTGAAGCGAATTGCGGGATCGTGTAGCAGCAGCGCGGCGAACTGGCGGCAGGCTTCGCCCAGATGCGTCGTGTTCACATGGTCGCCCGAACCGCTCATGTAACGGCTGGCGGGCGGCAATCCGTTCGCGGCGGTCACAAGGGCATCGGCATGGATCGGCGGGTCATCCGATAGCGGCGCGATCAGCGCGTGCTCGCCCGGTGGCGCACCCACAGCGGCTACCTCTGCGAATACGAAGTCCTGCAAACCGGCGTCGACCGCCAGCTTCTCTTTCGCCTGTTTGCGCCAGCCCTCGAAATCGCGCGTGCGGAATACCACGCCCCTACCGTGGATGCGGCACACGAGACGGTTTTTCGCATCGTGCAGAGTGATGAGGAATCCCAGCTTGTCGCCGCTGCCGGTTCCTTCCATTGTCCCGCTTGCCGCATGGCCTGCATCGGGATCGCCGCATTCCCAGTCCATCCAGGTCATGGCTGACCATTTGGACTGATCGAGCGAGCCGCGCGCGGCGGAACATTCGACGCTGATCCAATAGCTGATCGTCTGCACCACGATCGGGTGGCACGGTGGCAATTCCAGCCAGGGCCATGCTGCCACGTCGCCCAAACAGCGGAAGGTAATCGATCCGTCGTCACCGACCCGATGATCGTATGTAAAGGCTATTTCGGGAGCGCCGGGCATGCGGCCTTGCTATCCGCTTTCGCCTTGCACGCAAAGCTCTCGCGCTGGACTTGAGCGGTTCCGCGTGCATCCTGGCCTTCGTCTTACGCCGAGCACTCCTTGCCGAAGCGCGCTCCAGCCTGATCTCCCAAGTCACTATCCTGTGGATCCAGTCGCGATGATTCTACCGATTCTCGCCTCTCAACAAGGATCACGCTGTGGCAAGATTTAGGTTTCATAGTTCTGGAAGTGGCGGTTTGTCGGGACGAACAAATCCAACCGATCCCGAAACCCGCCG
>NZ_JBNKWF010000043.1:0-6011 GCF_050299635.1 Altererythrobacter sp. | reverse complement strand
CTTTCAGCCCGTCACGCGGCTTGGGAATGGGCCAGGGCTGCCACTTGGGCTCATAGCCTTCCTCAATTTCCATCGAATAGCGCTGCAACAGCTGCGCCATCAGGATCTTCACCTGCATATAGGCGAAATGCAGCCCCAGGCACATATGCGCCCCGCCGCCGAACGGCACCCAGGCGTATTTGTGCCGCTCCTTCACCAGATCCGGCGTGAAACGCATGGGATCGAAGCGTTCGGGATCGGGCCAGTGCTCTTCCGAATGGTGCACCAGGTGGATGTTGATTCCGCACGGAGTACCCGCCGGGATTTCATATCCGCCAAACTCGAAGGATTTCAGCGCGCGGCGCGGCAATGACGGCACCGGCGGGATGAAGCGCAGCGCTTCCTTGAAAGCCATCTCTGTCAGCTCGAGCTTGCCCAGATCGCCATAGTCCAGCAGCCGCGGATTACCCGATGCGTCAGGCCCGCCGGTGACCGCGACCACTTCCTGCCGCAGCTTCTCCTGCCAGGCGGGGTGTTTCGCCAGCAGATAGACCAGCGACGTGGCCGAGGAGGTGATGGTGTCATGCGCAGCCATCATCAGGAAGTTCATGTGATCGACCACTTCATCGACCGGCAGCAGGCCGCCATCTTCGCGGGTCGCGGTGGCGAACTGGCTGAACATGTCCTGCCCGCCGCCTTCCGCACGGCGCCGATGCGTCTCGCGCGTGAAATAGTCGACCAGGAAGGCCCGCCCATCGACCCCGCGCTTCATCGCCGTAAAGGGCAGCGGCCTGCGGATCGGCGCGACCGAAGCCTGCACCATGTCGACAAAGGCGCGGTTGATATGGTCGGCCTCCGGGCCCCAGGGGATCCCGATGAAGCTCTCCGCAGCCAGGTCCAGCGTAAGCTGCTTGATCGCGGGATAGAAGCGCATTTCGCTGCCGCCCCAATGCTTCACCGTCTCCGCGATGCCGCGATTGAGCGAGCCGGCATAATGCCGCATCGGTTCGGGCTTGAAAGCAATCGAGAGTGCACGGCGGTCGGCACGATGATGGTCGAAATCCATCAGCATCAGCCCGCGCGGGAAGAGGTTGTCGAGCACCGGGCCCCAGCCCTGCTCGCTGGAGAAGATCTTGTCGCGGTCGAACAGCAGCAACTCGTTGGCATCGGCACCGATCAGCATCACGTTCCACATGCCGAAGGCGCGGCTCTTGTAGACCGGGCCATAGGTCTCGGCCATATACCGCGCATAACCGTGCGGATCGGCCAGCATACGGAATGTATTGCCGATTATGGGAAGGCCCGCGTCGCCGGGAATGTGCTCAAGCGCTTCCGGCGAGATACGCTCGCTCCAGTGGCTGGGCGAGAATGCGTCCGCTTCTCGTGCAGGTTTGGGTTCTGCAAGGCTTGCCATCTGACCTCTCTAGGGTCTGTTGCTTACCTAAACGTAAGGATAATCGCGCGCTAAATCCAGCCCGACAGTTCCCGCGCGACCAGCGTCTCGAGCATCTCCATTCCGGCATCGGAAGCGTTGAGGCAGCTCAGCACGGCATAGTCCTGTCCACCCGCGCCGGTGAACTGCTCGCGCCCGGCAATGGCAAGTTCTTCCAGTGTTTCGACGCAATCGGCGGCGAAACCGGGAGCGGCGACCGCCAGCTTGCGCGTTCCGCCGCGCGCTTCCTTCTCAAGTGTCGCATCGGTCGCGGGTTCGAGCCATTTGGCCTTGCCGAAGCGCGACTGGAAGGTCGTCTCGATCCTTAGGCCCGGCTTGGCAAGCCGATCCCCCAGCAGTCGCGCGGTCTTCATGCAGTGGCAGTGATAGGGATCGCCCAGCTCCAGCGTACGCTGCGGCATGCCGTGAAAACTCAGCAGCAGGACCTCGGGTTCAAACTCGAGAGCCCCCAGTTGGGATGAAAGATCGCGCGCCAGGGCGGCGATATAGGCCGACTCATCATAATAAGGCGCGAGGAATCGGAGCGACGGCTGCCAGCGCATCTTGCCGAGCACCCGCGCAACCTCGTCAAACACCGTCGCCGTCGTCGCCGCGCAATATTGCGGATAGAGCGGCGCAATCAGGATCCGGTCGCATCCGGCTTCCTTCATTTCCAGCAAGCGGCTTTCGATCGAAGGCTGGCCGTATCGCATCGCGTAATCGATCCGCGTGCCCTCGCCGTGCATGGCGCCGAGCCGCTGCTTCAGCCCGGCGGCCTGATCGGCGGTGATGGCGGCGAGCGGCGATCCGCGATCCGTCCAGACCTTGGCATAGGCCGCGGCGCTCTTCTTCGGGCGCGTGTTGAGGATGATCCCGCGCAGGATCGGCTGCCACAACACTTGCGGGATTTCGACCACGCGAGGGTCCGACAGGAATTCCGCCAGATAGCGCTTCACCGCGCCGGGCTCGGGCGCATCGGGCGTCCCGAGATTGACCAGCAGCACACCGGCCAGCCCGCTTCTCACGGGCGGATGATCGCCGGGCAGCTGCTGACCATTCTCCTTCATAACCCGCCGGAGAGTAAAGGCAGCCGCCGCAAGCGCAAGCCGGTCGCCGAATAGAGCGCATTGGCAATCGCGGGCGCCGCAACCACCGCGCCCAACTCGCCAGGATCAGCCGGCGGTGCTTCGCTCGCCATGAACTCGACTTCGATTTCGGGGCAATCGGTCAGAGCGGGCAGGTTGAGATCGGACAGGCGCTGCGCCACTGGCAGGCCGGAGCGATAGCGTGCGCTCGCGCCCATCGCCATGGCCAGTCCGAACACCAGCCCGCCCTCAATCTGCTGGCGGGCAATGTCGAGATTGACGATCCGTCCGATGTCGACAATCGCCGATAGCCTGGTCACACGCACTCCGCCATCGCCCGCCCGCGCACTGGCGATACAGGCGATCCGCCCGCCGGTTTCGGCATCACCGATCCTGTGGCAGGCGATTCCCTTGCCGCTCTGGTCCTGGCCGCCATCCCATTCCGCCAGCCGCGCGACGCGCTGCAGGCAAGCGGCCATCCGCACGTCCTGCCCCAGCATCGAGATACGGAAGGAAAGCGGTTCGCGCCCATGCCGGGTCGCTACCTCGTCAATGAAGCTCTCAATCGCAAATGCGGTATAGCCATGCGCATTGCCGCGCATCCGCGAACAGGGCAGGCCGATCTCGACCGGCACGTGATCCACCGCCACGCGCGGAATGTCATAGACCGGCATGGCCCCTTCGCAGGCCAGTGCATCGGCCGCGCCTTCGGAATCGCGGATTGCCGCCCAGCTTGCCTTGTTGTCGAACAGGCGCTGACCGAACTCCATATTGGCGGGCGGCGTGGCGATGCGAGTCTTGAGCCCTTCGATCCGCCCTTGCCCGTCTTTGCCGATCTGCGCTGTCACCAGCAGGCTGGCGGGCTGGCGCGGGCGCGAACGGAGCAATTCCTGCCAGCGCGACCATGTCAGTTGCACCGGGCGGCCCAGCTCGCGCGCGATCATCGCAACCTCGATCACATGGTCATGCTCGAGCCGGCTATCGAAGCTGCCGCCCGCGGGCATGGGATAGAGCACCACGTCCTCGACCGCGATGCCAAGCGCCCTTGCCGCTGCAATCCGAGCGGATTCCGGCGCCTGCGTCGCCACCCAAAGTTCGAGCCGACCGCCTTCGAAGCGCGCCGTGGCACTGGCCGTTTCGAGCGGCGCATGGACTCCCGGCTCGACGTCATAACGCAGGGCGAGGCTCGCATTGCCGCCGCTGTCATAGCCGCCGCCGCGCTCCTCGATACGGTGCGCCTCCCCCTTGCGCAGCGCGTCATCGATCCGCGCCTCGAAATCGTCGCTATCGGCCAGAAACTCTACATTGAAGCGCGCCTTCATGGTGTCGAGCGCCCGCTCGGCCGCCCACCAGTTCGTCGCGGCCACCGCCAGCCAGCGATTGCCCTTCACCGCGCCCACGATTCCGCGAATGCCCTGCGTGCTGAACTGGTTGAACTCGACCAGCGTGGCCTTGTCCACTGGGCCGTGACGGATCGCGGCAAAGACCATGCCCGGCAGGCGCACATCGCCGGCAAACATGAAACTGCCATCGACCTTGGACGGCAGATCGAGCCGGGGATAGTCGCCCGCACCCTCGATCTGGCCGGGAAGCGGGTCTTCGCCATGTGGCTCCGACCTCAGCGGCGGCGGATCGGGCGGATCGTATGTGCTGGCTTCCTGCGCCAGTTCGGCAAAGCGCAGCCGCTTGTCCCCATGGACGATAAAGCCCGCTTGCGCCTCGCATTCCTCCCACGAGACATTCCACCGGTCTGCAGCGGCCTGCGCCAGCATCGCGCGCGCAGCAGCAGCGGCATTGCGGCAAGGTCCCTCAAAGGCAGCGAGCGACATGCCATCGGCGGTGGCGGAAAAGCGCCTGCCTTCGGCAAAGCGCTGTGCGACCAGGCCGTCGGGTTCCTCGGCCAGACCGGCAGCGAAAGGCATCCACAGCGGAGCCCAACGGGCAGCCAGCGGCACATTGGCATAGCTTCCGCTGACAGGCGCAGGCTCGACTGCAATTTGGCGCCAGTCCGCCCCCAGTTCGGCGGCCACCACTTGCGGCAGCACGGTTGTGATCCCCTGCCCCATTTCGAGCTGCGGCACAGCCACGGTCACCACGCCGTCTTCGGCAATCTTGAGCCATGCGTCGAAAGCATATTCGCCGCGCCCCGGCTCCAGCACATCGGGATAGCTGCGCGGAAACAGCGCCCAAGCCACCACCACCCCGCCGCCAATCGCGGCGCCTGTCAGCAGGCCGCGGCGGGTCAGGGGCATGCTCAGCCAGCCTCCCTGGCGAGCCATTCGGCTATCCGCAGAGCCACGTCGCGGAACGCCTGCCCTTCGTCGCTATCGCCCGCAGCGACAGGTTCGCCGCTATCGCCCGCTTCGCGGATCGGCAGGCTCAGCGGAATGCGCCCGAGGAAAGGCAATTCGATCTGAGCGGCCATGGCTTCGAAGCCACCCTTGCCGAAAGGATCGCTCACTTCGCCGCAATGCGGGCATTGATAGCCGGCCATGTTCTCGACCAGCCCGATGATCGGAACGCCGCCCTGGTCGAACAATTGCCCGGCGCGCGCCGCATCGATCAGCGCAAGATCCTGCGGCGTCGAAACCAGTATCGCGCCGTCTGGCTTGTGCTTTTGCAGCATGGAAAGCTGCACATCGCCCGTGCCCGGCGGCAAGTCGATCAGTAGCAGTTCCGCATCGCCCCATTCTGCGTCGATCAGCTGCGACAGCGCATTGCCGGCCATCGGCCCGCGCCAGGCCAGCGCCTGCCCCTGCTTGACCAGATGCCCCATCGAAAGCACCGGCACGCCGTGCTTGCTGGGTACGGGGATCAGCTTGTCGCCTTCTGCTCGTGGCTTCTGCCCTTCATTGGCGAGCAGCTTGGGTTGCGATGGGCCATAGACATCGGCATCGACCACGCCGACCTTGTGCCCCATGCGCTGCAGCGCGACCGCCAGATTGGTCGTGAGCGTGGACTTGCCGACCCCGCCCTTGCCCGATCCCACCGCGATCATCCGGCGGCTTATTTTGTCCGCCATCATCGCCACGCGCACTTCGCTGACGCCTTCGACCGCACCGAGAATATCGGTAACGGCCTGCTCGATATCGCTGCGTTGGGAAGCGGTGAGTCCGGTGGCATCGACCACCACCACCGCCCGGTCATTCACCATTCTCGCCGATTTTACGCGCTCTGCTAACGAAGTCGGCAGGCGGTCAGTCAGGTTCTGCTCACTCATGTTGCACGCGCCCTAGCATCAAATTCGCCTGCGCAATCCCTGTTTTTATTTCTGGCCCTGATTTTGGTTCTGGCCCTGTTTTTCGCCGCAACGCTACCTATAAGGGAGATATGCAGATATTCGACGGTTTCAAAAGATCGATCGCGCTGGCCATGGCCGGCAAGAAAAGCCCCTGGGGCGACGGAGAGGACAGCGCGCCTTCAAACGAAGGGACGGATGACGGCGACGGTCCGCGCAATCCCTGGGTGCCGGGCGGTGGCACGGGCGATGACAAGCGCCGTTCCGCCAGCATCGA
>NZ_JBNKWF010000042.1:0-6777 GCF_050299635.1 Altererythrobacter sp. | reverse complement strand
CGACGAACGGCTTGCCCTGGACGTCGCCAATGAAGGTCAATTTTGCAAGCGCCGTCAGCATTTTTCACGCAACATGCTGATGACAAATGAGAACAGGCCTGCAAAGGGATCAACAGTGCCCGCAATGGAGTGGCTGCCAGAAATGAACTTTCCGATATCAGCAATTGCTGCAGTAATGCTCGCAGCAGGTTCGCAAGGTCTGGCTCAGGAGGAGACGACCGACCCCTATGATCTGCTGATCGAGAGCTTTGCAGGCGATGCGATTGCCGGCCGCAATTATGAAGCTGTCGTGGAGAAAGCCTTCGTTTCCACGCTTGAAGCCCATGATGATTTCATGGCGACTGAAGCGGAATGTCCCGGAATGGTGGATGGTCTGACCAAGGCAGTCCGCCCCATCATGTGGCAGTCGCATATGGAGGGTTATGCCTGGTATCGTAACGAGCTTGGAGTCCTCTTTCGGCGCGAACTGAGCAGCGAGAACGCGGGACGAATGGCCACATTCTTTGGCTCTGAACTTGGGCAGCGCTTCATCGATACAATCATAAGGGAGCAAAGCTTCGATCGTGTCGTGGCTGAGGCGATTGCGAATGAGGGCGAAAGTGTCTCGAACGAAGCCATCGTGAAGGACAATCTCGACACCGCAAGACGAACGGTCATGACGTTGGAACCGGTGGATCGGATGCAGATAACGCGCATCTTCGCAACGGAAGAATGGGCAAAGGAGTTTGCGCGTTTAAATCCGATGTTGAACGAAGTTACGGTACGCATGTCGCAGCGCAATTTCACGCCCGAACAGGACGCGGCGATGGACAAACAATTGGACGATTTCCTTATGAGCCACCTGACTGCTTGCTATCAGTCGCAATAGGAAATCCAAGCCCCTACCCCATGCCCTGCCATTGCCGGATCGCTTCGATCGGCCAGAACAGCATGACGACATTGAGCGTCAGATTGTCGCGGATGACCCATAGCGTCAGCAGCTCGAAAAAGATCGCCAGCGTCACGCTGACCCATGTCGGCGCGCGGCTGGCGAAGATGAAGCCCAGCGCCATCCAGCCGATATCGGACAAGGAGTTGATCATGGAATCGCCTGAATAGCCCCAGCTGATGGTGACTTCGCGATAACGGTCGATCACCATGGGCGTGTTCTCCATGATCTCCCAAGCGGCCTCAACCACCACGGCAATCGGCAGCGCCCATTTGGCGGGCTTGCCGCCGAACAGCTTCCACCTATCCCACAGCAGATAGGCCACGAAATACATGATGAGCCCGTGGATGAAGTGGCTGGGCGAATACCAGTCCGTGATGTGCTGGCTGTTCTCGCTCGATTGCACCACGCCGTGCCACAGTTTCACCGTGCCGCAGGCGCAGATCGGCGGGCGGTCCATCGCAAGCAGGATCGCGGCGGTCGCGATTATCAAACCGAGCGTCGCAAGCAAGGCATTGCGGGGAATGGATATTCGGGTCATGCCCTGTCATGCCATGCCGCGCGATAATGGCAAGGCAATTGCCCCCGTCCCCCCACTGCCTTAAGCCTTGCCCCCAATGAACGGGCGCATGATCGACGTGGCAATCATAGGCGGCGGATTAGCAGGCGGGCTGATCGCGCTTGCTCTGCTGCGCCAGCGCCCCGAATTGCGGCTTGCCCTGATCGAGAGTGGCGAGCGGCTCGGCGGCGATCACCGCTGGAGCTGGTTTGCCGGCGACCTCTCTGAAGAGGGCGATGCGCTGCTCGATTCTTTCCGCCAGAGCACATGGGACAGCGGCTATGACGTGCGCTTCCCGCAATATCAGCGCACCCTCGCAACCGGCTATCGCTCTCTGTCGAGCGCCGATTTCGCCGTCGGTCTCACCCGCCTGCTGCCGCCCGAGGCGATCCGGCTGAAGTGCTGCGCCAGCGTGCTCGACGCAGAGGGCGTCACGCTTGCGAGTGGAGAGCGCATCCCGGCGCGCGCAGTGATCGATTGCCGCGCATTCGAGCCGAGCCCGCACCTCACGGGCGGCTGGCAGGTCTTCATGGGCCGCCATGTCCAGCTCGACCAGCCTCACGGCATCGAACGCCCGGTGATCATGGATGCGAGCGTAGACCAGCTTGCACCATCGGGTGGCGGAAATGCCTATCGCTTCGTCTATGTCCTGCCGCTGGGTGCGCATGACGTCTTCGTGGAGGACACCTATTATGCCGACAGCCCGCTGATCGACCGCAGCGCCCTGTCCAGCCGGCTCGACGCCTATTGCCGCCGCTACGGGTGGGAGCATGGCCGCATTGTAGGCAACGAGGCGGGCGTCCTGCCCGTGATCGACGGCGGAAACTTCCGCGCCTACCGTGACAGCCACCGCATAGCGGGCGTGGCGCTGGCGGGCGCACGCGGCGGCTTTACGCATCCGCTGACGAGCTACACCTTGCCGATCGCGGTCGACAACGCGCTTGCCATCGCGCGCGAGGTCGACCTGACCGGAGCGCAGCTTGCCGCTTTTAGCGAAGCGCGGGCACGACAGCACTGGAACCGCACGCGTTTCTATCGCAGGCTGGCGCGGATGCTGTTTGGCGCCGCAGAACCGGCGCGCAGGCGGGACATATTCGAAAACTTCTATAAGCTGCCGGAGGCTCTCATCGAACGATTCTACGCCGCCCGATCGACCCCTCTGGACCGCATGCGCATCATGCTGGGCAAGCCGCCCGTCCCCATCGGGCGCGCGATCGGCGCCCTGGCCTCTCGCGGTCGGGCGCTGTCTCAGGATGCACCGGCATGAGCGGCGACACGCTTCCCTTTACGCAGTCCGTCGCGCCCTCAATCGGCCAGGCGGGCGATGTGGAAGCATATGCGGGCCAGCGCGCCTGTGTGGTCGGCGCTGGCTTTGGCGGCCTTGCGCTCGCGATTAGGCTGCAATCGGCGGGAATCGCCACCACCGTGGTCGAAGCGCGCGACAAGCCCGGCGGTCGCGCCTATTTCTGGGAAAGGGACGGCTTCACCTTCGATGCCGGGCCGACAGTCATCACCGATCCTGCATGTCTGAGAGAACTGTGGTCCCTGACCAGGCATAAGATGGAGGAAGATGTCGAGCTGATGAAGGTCATGCCCTTCTACCGGCTCAACTGGCCAGACGGCACCAGTTTCGAATATTCGAACGATGAAGACAGCCTCAATGCCGAAATTGCCAAGCTCGATCCGGTCGATGTGGCGGGCTATCAGCGCTTCCTCGAATATTCGGAAGGGGTCTATCTCGATGGCTATGTGAAGTACGGCCAGGCGCCTTTCCTGGATTTCCGTTCCATGCTCAAGGCGGCACCGACACTGGCTAAACGGCAGGCCTGGCGCAGCGTCTATTCGATCGTCTCGAGCTTCATAGAGAACGAGAAACTGCGCGAGGCGCTTTCCTTCCACACTCTGCTGGTGGGTGGCAATCCGATGACCACCAGCGCGATCTATGCGCTGATCCACAAGCTTGAGACGCAAGGCGGCGTGTGGTGGGCGCGCGGCGGGACCAATCGACTGGTCGCCGGAATGGTGCGACATTTCGAGCGGCTGGGCGGAACCATGCGAATGGGCGATCCCGTCACCCGCCTGCACACGATGGGCAGCCGCGTGACCGAGGTGGAGACGCAGAGCGGATGGCGCGAGCGGTTTGACGCCGTGGCCTCCAACGCCGACATCATGCACACCTATCGCGACCTGCTGGGCACGACCAAGCGCGGGCGCGACTATTCCGCCAAGCTGGCGAAGAAGCGTTTCAGCCCTTCGCTGTTCGTGGTCCATTTCGGGCTCGAGGGCACATGGCCGGGCATCCCGCATCACACGGTGCTGTTCGGCCCGCGCTATCAGGGGCTGCTGGAAGATATTTACGATCACGGCGTTTTGCCGGCCGATCTGGCGATCTATCTCCACCATCCGACCGTGACCGACCCGTCGATGGCGCCCAAGGGCAAGAGCACGTTTTACGCGCTGGTGCCGGTCGCGCATCTGGGCAAGCTGGCGGTGGACTGGGACCAGATCGCGCCGATGCTGGAAAAGCGCGTACTCGACGAAGTGGGGCGGCGGCTGATCCCCGATATTCACGACCGGATCGTGACCAAATTCTCCTACGCGCCGAAGGATTTCGCAATGGACCTCAATGCCCATCTCGGTAGCGCCTTCAGCCTCGAACCCACGCTGATGCAGAGCGCGTATTTCCGCGGCCACAATCGCGACGATGTGATCGAGAACTTTTACCTCGTCGGGGCAGGCACGCACCCCGGCGCAGGAATCCCCGGCGTGGTCGGCAGCGCGAAAGCGACTGCGGGATTGATGCTGAAGGATCTCGCTGCCAAGGGACAGGCATGAAACGTCTCGCAGTCTATTGCGGTTCTGCCTCGCCGGAAGATCCGCGTTATCTCGCTCTCGCACGCGAAGTCGGCACCACGCTGGCACAGCGTGGTATCGGAGTCGTCTATGGCGGCGGCAGGCTCGGCCTGATGGGCGCCGTCGCCAGTGGCGCGCTCGAAGAAGGCGGCGAAGTGATCGGGGTGATCCCCGAAGCGCTGGTGAACAGCGAAGTCGCCAACCACAATTGCACCGAATTGCTCACCGTATCGGGAATGCATGAACGCAAGGCGCGCTTCACCGATCTGTCGGATGGTTTCGTCACCATTCCCGGCGGCGTGGGCACGATGGACGAGCTATGGGAGGCGATGAGCTGGGCGCAGCTCGGCTATCACCAAAAACCGGTCGGCCTGCTCAACGCCTTCGGCTTCTTCGATCATCTGGTCGCCTTCAACGCCAAAATGGCCGAGGTCGGCTTTGTCCGCCCCGCCCATCAGGGCATATTGATCGCGGAAGAGACGCTGCCCACTCTGCTCGACGCGATGGCAAGTTATGAACCGCATACGCCGATCTTCCGCATGAAGGCCGAGGATTTGTGACCCGGCCGCGGCTGCTCAGTCCTTCGCGGATACTGCGCAGCACGATCCGCGCTCCAGGCGGTGGACGCCGGCGTGACCCGCTGGTCGAAAAGAGCCGCAAGGCGATCGAGCAAGGTTCGAAGAGCTTCCGGGCCGCATCGCGCCTGTTCGACCGGGTAACGCGCGAACGGATCTGGATGCTCTATGCCTGGTGTCGCCGCTGCGACGATCTGGCCGATGGTCAGAGGATGGGGCGGCCAGCCGAGGGCGACGCCGCCAGCCCGGAAGAGATCGCCACCAGGGTCAAAGGCATCCGCATCCTGACGCAGGCCGCGCTTGACGGGCAACCGACCGCCGATGTCGCATTCGACGCCTTCGGACAGGTCGCCAGCGAATGCGGGTTGACCTATCGCGATGCCGAAGAAGTCATCGCCGGGTTCGAGCTCGACGCGAAGGACTGGCGCCCGCGCACTCAGGACGATCTGATGCGCTATTGCTATCACGTCGCGGGGGCCGTGGGCGTGATGGCAGCGCTGGTGATGGGCGTGCGGCGCGATGACGGAGAAGCGCTCGACAGCGCTTGCGACCTGGGAATTGCGTTCCAGCTCTCCAACATCGCGCGCGACTTGCTGGAGGATGACGCGGCGGGACGCTGCTACCTGCCGATCGAATGGCTGGTGGAAGAAGATATCGAGCCCGGCCAGCACACCAAGCCGCACCACCGGCAGGAACTGGCCGACATGGCCGCGCGGCTGATCACGCTGATGGAGCTGCACGAAGCGCATGCACGGGTCGGCACGGCGAGATTGCGCTTCCGCCAGCGCTGGGCCGTGCTTTCTGCAGCGCGCATCTATGGCGCAATCGGGCGCGAAGTGCGGCGGTTGGGGACCGAAGCCTGGAACCACCGGGTTTACACCAGCCGGTGGCACAAGCTGTATCATGCGCAGGCCGCATTCTGGGAAGCACTGGTCAACCGGCCACCATCACCGCCAGCCTTACCGCGCTGGACACGCGCCAGGCTTGCCGAAAACATCGCCGCGGCGTAGCGAACGTCGCATGATTTCAAAGCTCCTCATAGCCAATCGCGGCGAGATTGCCTGCCGCATCGTCCGCACCGCGCGCGAGATGGGTGTCGCCACCGTGGCGGTCTATTCGGATGCCGATGCCAAGGCGCTGCATGTGCGGCAAGCCGACGAGGCCGTGCATATCGGCCCCTCGCCCGCTGCCGAAAGCTATCTGGTCGGTGAGAAGATCATCGCTGCCGCCAAACAGACGGGCGCAGAGGCCATACATCCGGGTTACGGCTTTCTCAGCGAAAACGCCGCTTTCGCGCGCGCCGTGATCGATGCCGGGCTGATCTGGGTCGGGCCAAAGCCCGAAAGCATCGAGGCGATGGGCCTCAAGGATGCGGCCAAGAAGCTGATGCGCGAAGCGGGCGTGCCCGTCACCCCCGGATACGAGGGCGAGGACCAGTCGGTCGAGCGGCTGACCAAGGAAGCGGACGCGATTGGCTATCCCGTGCTGATCAAGGCGGTCGCGGGCGGCGGCGGCAAGGGCATGCGCAAGGTCGATGATGCGAAGAACTTTGTAGAAGCGCTGGAAAGCTGCAAGCGCGAAGCCAAGGCCAGCTTCGGCAATGACGAAGTGCTGCTGGAAAAATGGATCACCTCACCGCGCCATATCGAGGTGCAGGTGTTCGGCGACAGTCACGGCAATGTGGTCCATCTGTTCGAGCGCGACTGTTCGCTCCAGCGCCGCCACCAGAAGGTGATCGAGGAAGCCCCGGCGCCGGGCATCGACCGCGAGCTCATCGATACCGTCGGCCAGCGCTGTGCCGAAGCCTGCCGCAAGATCGGCTACCGCGGCGCCGGTACCTTCGAATTCCTCTATGAAAACGG
>NZ_JBNKWF010000041.1:0-9839 GCF_050299635.1 Altererythrobacter sp. | reverse complement strand
TCATTCCCGCCTCCATGTTGCTCAACGCCATAGAGTCAGACTTCCTGCCCAGTGGGAATCCCTAAAAGGAGTCAATGAATTCTGCGGCTGGTATGAGTGAGGCTTTTGCAATTGCTGAGGTCGAAGCGAAGAAGGTCCAGGCGCGCATTTCATCGGACTGGTCTCGACGCTCCACAAAGCCAAATGCAAGAGGTGTCGTTCGGCACCCACTTTTCAATGAGATGGATGGACGACGCACAGAGTCGGATACTTGGTACTGCCTCCATTGCAATTCGAAGGTCTCAGGGCATGAGATTGCAAAGAACCTATGGCATTGCCCATCTTGCGGGGCATCGCCTCTTGATATCTTCAGCGTGCCTTTCTGGCTCGAAGAGGGTGACGATCAACCAACGCCTTATCGCTCGCCGAAAAAAGGTGGTCGCGGTGAGCCAGTGATCGAAGTTGTCGACAATCGTCTCAGGCTCGAGTTGAGCGAGGATAATGTGACGCTTTTGATCCGAAGCGCGCTTCTTGATGATGCGGCAAACGCTGGTGAACGCTTGGGGGCGCTTTTGGCCGAGATCAGCTTTGATGAAGAACTTGGAGTTTGGGTCACTTTTGAAACTGATTATTGGCCAGAGGAAAAAGAAGCTATCCAAGCCCGAGCCGTGGCCAAAGCGCTTGGAGTTTCGTTTGATCAAGACATCGTGCTTTGCGAGCCGCCATTCGCCTGGCCAGGGATTGCTGAGTTCAGCTCAAATACGCTTGAATACACACAAACGATGTTGCGTGCCTACGCAGAGCAATCGACGGGACAAGGCAAGCCCAACGAATAGCTGTTCCATCCGTCCATTGTTATCCGTCCGGTCAGACCGTTGAGCGCGGCCACTACGAGGCCGACAATGTCGGTCGGGGCGTCAGCACGCGACTTTACCTTGTCGAGGACTGCTTCTCCGAGCGCTGCGTCCGGGATACTGTTCAGGCTGGCTAGGACCGCTTGGACGATATCAAGAGGCGCCTGTTCAAGCCGTTCGATCATCGTCTCGAGCGCCGCCTTGTCGCCAGCCCGAATCTGGTAGACGCGTAGGATGTCCTCGTGATGCGGATCAATGCCATTTCGATCCAAGACCCTGCCGGCGATCCGCGCGCGTTCCGGCTGTTCCCTTACGATACGATATAAGTTTTCGAGCAGATAAGCTTTAGCGCTATCGGCCACGCCGGAGCCCGTCAGAATGTCTCCAAGCATCGCCGCAATATCGTCCGCGCGCGCCAGAAGGGTGAGGGCGGCAGATTTATTTTGCCACTCGTCGCTAGCGAGGGCGGTGATCGCTGCCGAGATCGCGGCGGCGTCGAGCGCCGTCGGAAGCACTGCCCTCGCCGCGAGCCTGACGTGTGTGGGAACGGTCACATCGAGCGCAAGATCAACCAGCTCGAGCGGTGGGTCCGACAGGGGTTCCAGAGCGTCCAGAAAATCCGTTAGGCCATCGAACTCCTCCTCGGTCGTACCCTGCCGTTTGGCGCGAGAAGTGACCTTCACGGCTACCTCGCGGCCAACGCTTCGTAACGCCGGCTCAAGGCCGTGAAGACTCATGAACGTGTCTAGGTCACCGACTCATAACTTCGCAACCAGATACGGATCGAGGCGAGTTGTATTGAGGCGAGGAAGTTATCGTCGCGTTTATCATAGCGGGTGGCGATAGCCCGAAAGTGTTTGATCTTATTGAAAAACCGCTCGACACCGTTGCGCTGACGATAGAGCCACGGGCTGAAGACAGGAATGTTCACTCGTGTCGGCATAGGCCGGATGCAGGCCCAGGCACCGCGCGATCTCAGGTCTTCGCGCAGCCCGTCGCTATCATAGGTGCGGTCGGCAAGCAGGATGTTTCCGGCGTCCACAGTGGCGAACATGTCCGCCGCCGACCGCCCGTCATGGGCCTGGCCCTCGGTCAGTTTCAACCGGATCGGGCGTCCAAGGGCATCGACCAGAGCATGGATCTTGGTGGTCAGCCCGCCGCGCGAGCGACCCATGCAATCGGATCGCCCCCCTTTTTGGGGCCGTTCGCCCCGTGCTGATGAACCCGGATCGAAGAGCTGTCGATCATCTGGATATCGCCGTCGTAAGCCGCTGAAACAGCGTCAAGAATTCGCTTCCAATGCCCTGCCTTGCGCCATCGGTTGAACCGGTTCACGCAGGTCGTATAGGGACCGTAGCGTGCCGGGATATCCGCCCACGGAGCCCCTGTCCGGAGCCGCCAGAAGATGCCGTTCAGCACCCGCCGGTCATCCACCCGCTTCACCCCGCGCACCTTGGTGGGGAGCAACGGCTGGATCACCGACCACTCGAAATCGGTCAGATCGAAACGCGCCATGCCTGCCTCCTGCTCGTTTCCGGCAGTGAATCAGACACAGCGAAAATTGGGAATCCCTTTTATGGGTATGTGACCTAGTCCAGTGTCCAACAGTTCGTCCACGACCTCAAGTGTCAGCACCGGGTCCCTTTGAGCCGCGATTATCTCGACCGCGCCGCCCGTCAGGAGCCAACGCTTCCCAAGCCATTTGCGGACTTCGGAATTCAAGGGGCGGGAATAGGCGTCTGCCAGAAGCCGCCCGACCCTTTCTCGGATGCTATAATCGGCGCGTCGCCATACATCGGCCAGCCGGGCACCGACGTCGTCCCGAAGCACTTGGTCAACTGTAGCGCCGTTGGCGATACATCTTCCAATTAGGGGTCTGATGCCGGAGGGGGCAGGATCGTATCATAAGGGCATCAATGGCGTTTCGGCCATCTGTACTCCCCCGTGAGGAGGATATGGGCCCAGCCGAGAGGCAGTGGCAGATGTGCCGGAGCAGATCATCCGTGAAGAGATTTCGATGTTCGAACTCCGGACTTACAATCGGTATGATCCGGGCGTCCGGTTGGTCCACTTGTGAAAGGCTCGGTGGAAGTTCGACGATGCAGAAAAGCCGGTGTCGAAGGCGATCTGTTCAATGCTGCCCGTACCTTGCTGAAGCGCGCGGATAGCGATGTCGCGGCGCAGAGCGTCCTTAATGTCCTGAAAAGATGTCCCTTCCCCTTTCAGCCGTCGGTTCAACGTCCGGGGCGTCATGTTCAAGGCGCTGGCCGCATCCGGAAGCTGGCAGCTCTGCCAGGTCGCTCCGTAGAGAAAGGCACGAACGCGCAGGCTGTTGGTATGTCCGCGCGAGCCGGTGAAGATCCAGTCCAGCGGCGCGCGTTGAAGGAACAACGATGCCTCAGCGGGACTGCGGGTGATCGGGCGGTCGAATTGGAGTGGGTCGAAATGGATGCTGGTTTGCGCCGCATCAAACTCGACCGAACAGGGAAAGACAACCGCGTAATCTGCCGCAAAATCCGGGCGAGCGAAGCCAAAGCGAACTGCTTTCACGGCCGTTTCCGACCCGCCGAGCCAGGACAGCAGCCCATGCGCCAGTTTCAGGATCAGCATGTGGCCAAATCGCTGCGGATGGGTCTCGTCCGAGTAGGGGACCAGGGCCAGGTCCACCTCCTCCGGCCCGGTCCGCAAATCCAGCCGAAAATCATCCAACAGCAGGTTCCAGAATGTCGAGAACCGATACAGGGCCGAAACCAGGCTTCGGGCCTCACGCTGCACGGTCACGAGATGCTGCAATGCCCGGGGGCGGATCGGGCGGCTCCAGAGCCCCATCATCTCATCCCCCGTCTCGGGCGCGGCAAGCTGGTAGAGCCGGGCGATTTCTTCAAGCGTGACGCGTTGCGTGGGTGCCATCGGGCCGGTTTGCAGACCCGCACGCGCAAGCAGGGAGGTCATCCTTTCCGGACCGCACCGCGCGTTCAGCGCATCAAGCCAGTCCTGGATGAAACCCGCCGAGACGGTCGTCAGGGAGATCGGGTCATGTGGGGGCATGAAAGGCCTCGGTCTGGCGTAATCAGATACTATTTTGGCGCAGGATGAGCTTTTCGGCAATTTATTTCGCGGCTAGATGACGCGAAGCCATAGTTTCCGTTGGGGAGCCGAGGATGTCCTACCAGCCGCCCGTGCAGGATCTGATGTTCTGTATCGAACACCTGTCCGGTTGGGAAAAGCTGTCCTCACTGGAGGAATATTCCGAGCACGACCTTTCGGATATCGGCGCCGTACTGACGGGCCATGCCCGGTTCTGCGCCGAAGAGGTCGCGCCGCTGTCGCGCGATGGGGACATGCAGGGCGCCCGGTTCGACAAGGGCCGCGTGACCCTGCCCGAAGGCTACGCGCGGGCCTATGCGCAATTTGTCGAGATGGGCTGGCAGGCGCTGACCCATCCGCCGGTATATGGCGGCATCGGGCTGCCGCGTGCCGTCGGCGCGGCGGCGGTCGAGATGCTGAATGCCGCCGATATGAGCTTTGGCCTCTGCCCGCTCCTGACCGACGGGGCGATCGAGGCGCTGCTGCTGACCGGCTCGGACGACCAGAGAGCCACCTATCTGGAACCGCTGATCGCCGGGCGCTGGTCCGGCACGATGAACCTGACCGAACCGCAGGCGGGCAGCGATCTGGGCCGGGTGGCGACAAAGGCGGTGCGGCGCGCGGATGGCAGCTATGGCATCACCGGCACCAAGATCTTCATCACCTATGGTGCCCATGATCTGACCGAGAACATCATCCACCTGGTGCTGGCCCGCACCCCGGACGCGCCCGCCGGCCCGAAGGGGCTGAGCCTGTTCATCGTGCCGCAGAAGCTGGTGAACCCGGACGGGACGCCGGGGGCTGCGAACGCGGTCAACTGCGTGAGCATCGAGCACAAGCTGGGCGTGTGCGCCAGCCCGACGGCCGTGCTGGACTATGCTGATGCCGCCGGCTTCCTGATCGGACGGGAAAACTGCGGGCTGGAATACATGTTCATCATGATGAACGCCGCGCGCTTCGCGGTCGGTGTTCAGGGAATTGCGATCTCCGAGCGAGCCTTTCAGCGCGCCCTCGCCTATGCGCGCGAGCGGGTGCAAAGCCGCCCTGTGAACGGCCAGAGCAGGGACGCCGTCCCGATCATCGAGCACCCGGATGTCCGCCGCATGCTCATGCGGATGCGCAGCCTGACCGAAGGCGGCCGGGCCATGGCGGTGGCAACCGCGGGGCTGTTGGACATCGCGCATCACACGGGCGATCCCGAGACCCTCGCGCTGGCCGAATTCATGGTTCCGCTGGTCAAGGGCTTTTGCACCGAACGCGCGGTCGAGGTCGCGTCGCTGGGCGTGCAGATCCATGGCGGCATGGGTTTCATCGAAGAGACCGGCGCCGCGCAGCATTACCGCGACGCCCGCATTCTGCCGATCTACGAGGGCACGACGGCCATTCAGGCAAACGATCTTCTGGGGCGCAAGGTGATGCGCGACGACGGCGAAACCGCCCGCCTGTTCGCGGCGCGAATTGCCAGGACCGAGGCGCAGCTCGCCAAGGGGGACGCGGCCGCGCAGGCGATCGGCGCGGGCCTTGCGCAGGCGCGCGGCGCTTTCGAAGCCGCTCTGGACTGGATGCTGGACAGCAGCCGCAACGATATCGACGCGGCTTTCGCGGGCTCCGTCCCCTTCCTGATGCTCGCGGGCAATCTGGCGGCAGGGTGGAAACTCGCCCACGGGGCCCTTGCGGCGCAGACCGCGCGCGATGCCGGGCAGGACCCGGAATTCATGACCCGCAAGATCGCCACCGCCCTGTTCTATGCCCGGCATATCCTGCCCGAATGTGCCACCGAACAAGCCCGCATCCTGCATGGCGCGCAAAGCCTGCTGGACGCGGATTTCCCCGATTGATCCATCGAAAGGACCCGCGCCATGAATGATGTCGTGAACCCCGACACCTATGAACGCCTCGCGATTTCCGCGCGTGACAACGGCCTCCATGTCGTGACGCTGAACCGCCCGGAAAAGCGCAACGCGCTCGATGAGGTCACCATCGAGGAACTGATCCGCTTCTTCAGCGGTGCGCGGCGGGCGGGGGTCAAGGCGGTGCTGCTGGAAGGCGCTGGCGATCACTTCTGCGCCGGTCTCGATCTGGTCGAGCACTGGAAGGCCGACCGCAGCCCGGACGATTTCATGCATGTCTGCCTGCGCTGGCACGAGGCCTTCAACAAGATGGAATATGGCGGGGTGCCAATCATTGCCGCGCTGAAGGGCGCAGTTGTCGGCGGCGGTCTGGAACTGGCCAGTGCGGCGCATGTGCGCGTGATCGATCCGGGCACCTACTTTGCCCTGCCCGAAGGCCAGCGCGGCATCTTCACCGGCGGTGGTGCCACGATCCGGGTGTCGGACATGATCGGCAAATACCGCATGATCGACATGATCCTGACGGGCCGCGTCTATCAGGGGCAGGAGGCCGTCGATCTGGGGCTGGCGCAATATATCACCGAGGATGGCGGCAGCTTCGCCAAGGCGATGGACCTGGCCGAAAAGGTCGCGCAGAACCTGCCGCTGACCAATTTCGCCATCTGTTCGGCGGTCAGCCACATGAACAACATGTCCGGCATGGACGCCGCCTATGCCGAGGCCTTCGTCGGCGGCATCGTAAACACCCAGCCCGCCGCCCGCGAACGGCTCGAAGCTTTCGCCAACAAGACCGCCGCCCGCGTGCGGCCAAACAGCTAAGCCGGGCGGACCCCAGATGCGTCACCATTTCGAAGCTCTTCAGAAGACACCGGCAAACCATCTGCCCCTGTCGCCCCTGTCCTTCCTGCGCCGCGCCGAAAGCCTGCACGGCGCCCGCGACGCGGTGATCTATGGCGACACAAGGCGCAGCTGGGCCGAGACCGCCACCCGCATTCGCGCGGTGGCCGGAGGGCTCACGGGACTTGGCGTCGAGCAGGGCGACACGGTCTCGGTGCTGAGCCCGAACGTCCCCGAACTGTTCGAACTGCATTTCGCGCTGCCCCTGACCGGCGCGGTGATGAACACGCTCAACACCCGGCTGGAACCCGAGACCATCGCCTATATCCTCGACCACGCGGACACCAGGCTGGTGATCGTGGACCGAGAGCTGGTGCCGCTGTTGTCAAGGGCGTTTGAACTGCTGGGCCGCACGCTGCCGGTGGTCGAGATTGCCGATCCGGCCGCCCCCGGCGACAGCCTTGGCGGTCCCACCTATGACAGTCTGCTGGCCAGCACGCCCTTGCCGATCGACCTGCCGGATGACGAATGGAACGCGATTGCGCTGAACTATACCTCCGGCACCTCCGGGCGGCCCAAGGGCGTGGTCTATCACCATCGCGGCGCCTATCTGATGGCGCTTGGCACCGGGACCGCGTGGCAGATGCCGCCCTATCCGGTCTACCTGTCGGTGGTGCCGATGTTCCACTGCAACGGCTGGGGGCATCCCTGGCTGATGGCCATGCTGGGCGGGACGGTTGTCTTCACCCGCATTCCGGCGGCGGACCGCATCCTTGACGCGATCCGCACCCATGGCGTGACCCATTTTGGTGCTGCGCCCATTGTCCTGCAGATGCTGGCCGAAGCCGAAAGCGACGCGGCCCCCTTCGACCCCGCGATCCGGGTCATGACCGCCGGAGCGCCACCGCCGCCCTCGATCCTGGAAAAGACCCGCGCCATGGGGTTTGACGTCATGCAGGTCTATGGCCTGACCGAAACCTATGGCCATATCTCGCAATGCCTCTGGCAGGAGGAGTGGGACGACCTGACCCCCGCCGAACAGGCCGAATTGCAGGCGCAGCAGGGCATTGCCTTTCCCATGGTCGAGGAGGTCACCGTGATCGACCGCACCAGCGGTCAGCCCGTCCCGCGCGACGGCAGCAGCCAGGGCGAGATCGCCATTCGGGGCAACACCGTCATGGCGGGCTACTACAAGGACGCCGAGGCCACCGCGACAGCCTTCGAGGACGGCTGGTTCTGGTCCGGCGATGGCGCGGTTGTCCATGAAAACGCCTATATCCAGATCCGCGACCGGCTGAAGGACGTGATCATTTCGGGCGGGGAAAACATCTCCTCGGTCGAGGTCGAGGCCGTGCTCTATCGGCATGACGCCGTCCAGGCCGCCGCCGTGGTCGCCATGCCGCACGAAAAATGGGGCGAGGTTCCCTGCGCCTTTGTCGAATTGCGCGACGGGTTCGAGGCCTCTGCGGACGACCTCATCGCCTTCTGCCGCGCCCGTCTGGCGGGCTTCAAGGCCCCCAAGGCCGTCATATTCGAACCCCTCCCCAAAACATCCACCGGCAAGATCCAGAAGTTCCAGCTTCGCAATCGCGCCAAAGAACTGGAGTAGACTGGAATGGCATTGCTCTCCCCTTCGCGCAGGCTTCGGCGCACCGCTTTTTCCGAAGGCGTGGAAGCCGCTGGCGTCAAGGCCTATACGGTCTACAATCACATGCTGCTGCCGACGGTGTTCCGGTCGGTCGAGGAGGACTACCACCACCTGAAACAGGCGGTGCAGGTCTGGGACGTGGCCTGTGAACGCCAGGTCGAACTGCGCGGCCCCGATGCCGGACGTCTCGCGCAATTGCTGACGCCCCGCGATTTGCGCGGGATGCTGCCCGGCCAATGCTTCTACGTGCCCATCGTCGACGAGACCGGCGGCATGCTGAACGATCCGGTTGCCGTCAAGCTGGCCGAGGACCGCTGGTGGATCTCCATCGCCGACAGCGACCTGCTCTTCTGGGTCAAGGGGCTGGCCTTTGGCTACCGGCTTGACGTGCTTGTGGATGAGCCCGACGTGTCGCCCCTTGCCGTGCAGGGACCGCGTGCGGATGAACTGATGGCTGCGGTCTTTGGTGATGCCGTTCGCGACATTCGCTTTTTCCGTTTCGCGCATCTGGATTTCCAGGGGCACGACATGGTTGTTGCGCGCTCGGGCTACTCGAAACAGGGCGGCTTCGAGATCTATGTCGAGGGCGAAGAGCTTGGCATGCCGCTTTGGAACGCCTTGATGGAGGCCGGCAAGTCGATGGACGTTCACCCCGGCTGCCCCAACTTGATCGAACGGATCGAGGGCGGTTTGCTGTCCTACGGCAACGACATGACCGACGACAACACGCCGCATGAATGTGGGCTCGGCAAGTTCTGCAACACCCAGACGGCCATTGGCTGTATCGGGCGCGATGCCTTGCTGCGCGTGGCGAAGGAAGGTCCGGTCAAGCAGATCCGTGCGCTGGAGATCGACGGCCCGGCCGTGCCCGGCTGCGATCGCTGGTGGCCCGTGACCCACAAGGCAAAAACGGTTGGCCGTGTGTCTTCGGCAGCCTGGTCGCCGGATTTTCAGACGAATGTCGCGATCGGCATGGTGCGCATGACCCATTGGGACGACGGCACCGAGGTGACCGTCGAGACACCAGCCGGGCCGCGACAGGCCAAGGTTCGCGAGAACTTTTGGGCATAGCCGTGTTCCTGCAATGGCATTGGAGATAACGCAGGAGTCCAAGACAGAGGTAGGGGGCATTCGAGCATTGCATCGGGTTCAACAGGATTGCCAGCTTATACCACCGGCTTGATCAATTGGCTGCTATCCAGTCTCTACTGGTGATAGAGGTTATTCGGTCAGGCTCGTTGGCAAAGAAGTTCCAGGCGGCTTGGCATTTGTCGAGGATGTGCTCGTAGGTATCGAAAACCGTGATGGCGAGCTTGTTGGCGCGGAGATAGGCCCAGACGTTTTCCATCGGATTGAGTTCGGGCGCGTAGGGTGGCAGTTTCAGGAGCGTGACGTTGTCGGGGATTTCGAGCGCCTTGGCGCCGTGCCACCCGGCGGCCGTCCACGATCAGGACCGCGTGTGCGCCGGGGGCGACAGCTCGGGCGATCTCGCGCAGATGCAGGCCCATGGCCCCGGCGTTGACGTAAGGCAGGATCAGCCCGGCGGCCACGCCGCGCCCGGGACAGGCGGCGCCGAAGATGTAG
>NZ_JBNKWF010000040.1:0-10447 GCF_050299635.1 Altererythrobacter sp. | reverse complement strand
GACGTCAACGTCAGCGTGCGCCGTCCGGGCGAGGAGTTCGGTACGCGGACCGAAACCAAGAACGTCAATTCAGTGCGTTTCGTGATGCAGGTGATCGAGCATGAGGCGCAGCGCCAGGTCGATCTGATCGAAGATGGCGGTACAGTCGTACAGGAAACGCGCCTGTTCGATCCCGGTACGGGCACCACGCGGTCGATGCGCAGCAAGGAAGATGCGCATGACTATCGCTATTTCCCCGATCCCGACCTGCTGCCGCTCGAACTGGACGACGCATTCCTTGAGGAATGCCGCGGTTCGCTGCCCGAACTGCCCGATGCCAAGCGCGCGCGCTATGAAGGCACGCTGGGCCTGACGCCCTACAATGCCCGCGAACTGACTGCAGAGGTCGAAACCTTTGCCCGCTTCGAAACGCTGCTGACGGAAACCGCCGCGGCGTTGGGCAAACCCGAAGCCGAGGTTGCGACGCAGGTCGCCAACTGGTCGCTTTCCGTCGCGCCGGGCGTCATCAATGCGCTCGGTGATGAAGGCGATATCGCAAACGCCACGGCTCAATCGCAGGCGAAAATCCTCAAAATGCAGGGTGCTGGCGAAATCAGCGGCGGGCAGGCCAAGGAAATCTTCGAAATCGTGCTCAAGAGCGGGCGCGACCCGGAAGAGATCGCCGATACCGAAGGCCTCAAGCAGGTCAGCGATACCGGGGCGATCGAACAGGCAATCGACGCGATCATCGCCAGCAACGAAGACAAGGTCGCCGAATATCGCGGCGGCAAGGACAAGCTGTTCGGCTTCTTCGTCGGCCAGACGATGAAGGCGATGCAGGGCAAGGCGAATCCGGCAGTCGTCAACCAGATCCTAAAGGATAAGTTGGGCTGAACCGCAAGATCGGTCGGGCGCGCGGCCTTGGCCTCGGCTAGCCATCCCCTGCCACGGAGGATGGAATGAACGAAACGGCTGCCGACAATTATCGCAGGCGCATGGCGCGGGTGCTGGATCACATCGACCGGCACCCTGATGGCGACCTGCGGCTGGAGGTGCTGGCTGGCGTCGCGGCTTTCAGCAAGTTCCATTTCCATCGCCAGTTCGGGGCCAGCTTCGGCATCTCCGTCCAGCGCTATGTGAGCCTCTCGCGGATGAAGCGGGCGGCCTTCGCATTGGCGTGCCGGCCGGAATTGCAGGTGATTGAGATTGCGCTCGCGGCGGGGTTTCAGTCTCACGATTCCTTCGCGAAGGCCTTTCGCGGGGAATTCGGGGTCAGCCCGAGTGCGTTTCGCAAGGCACCCGACTGGGCCGCGTGGCAGACGGCAATCACGCCGTACGACAATGCGAGGAAACACATCATGGCTTCGAATTTACAACCAGGCGACGTTGAGATTGTCGATTTCGCCGAAACACCGATAATTTTGCTCAGCCACCGTGGCGATCCGGCAATCGTCCAGCCGACGATCGCGCGCTTCATCGAATGGCGGAAAGCGAACCGGGTCGGGCCGCACGTCGCACGGACATTCAACATCTTCTACGGTGGCCTCGACGTTGCACCCGAAGATTTCCGCATCGATCTCGCCTGCGAAGCGTTGCGCGGCCTCGAACCGGGCGTCGATATGGAAAGGTCGGCCATCGCGGGCGGGCGCTGTGCGCGCCTGAAGCTCACCGGCATCAACGACGAACTCGAAGTTCCAGCGACCTGGCTCTACCATGACTGGCTACCCCAAAGCGGCGAGACGCCGCGCGATTATCCATTGTTTTGCGAACGGAGCAATTTCGGCCCCGGCATGCCCGAAGGCGAGATGGTGACGGAACTCTACTTGCCTCTGGAATGACGGGCGGCACGGGGCTAGGCGGGGGCGATGACCTCGATCGTCCTCGTCCAGCCTGAAATCCCCGGAAACACCGGCGCGGGAGGGCGCACCTGCGTGGCGCTCGATATGGAGCTTATCCTGATCCGCCCGCTGGGGTTCGAAATATCGGACAAGAGGGTGAAGCGGTCCGGACTCGATTACTGGCCGCACATCAAATTGGTCGAATTCGCGAATTGGCAGGCCTTCATCGCCGAGCGCGCGCCGCGTGCGGACCAGTTGTTCCTGTTTGAGGAATATGCGGAACGCAGCTTCTACGAGCCCGATTATCCGGCGGATGCCTATCTCGTGTTCGGAAGCGAGACCAAGGGCATCCCTTCCGAGATCGTTGCCGCGCATCGCTCGCAGATGGTCAGCCTGCCGATGCGATCGGACAAGGTGCGCTCGCTAAATCTGGCAAACACCGTGGCGGCGGCGGCCTATCAGGCCCTGCGCGCGCACATGCCCCGATAGGTCTTCGTCAGCCCCCTTCGACGAGGGCATCGACGATTACATAGGTCTCCGGCCCGAATTTGATCGTAACCTGGTCGCCGTTGCGCGATGTCGCGAAATCCCATCCTGCCGAGCCATCGGCCTGCGCGCTGTCTGCGCTATAGGGTTCGGTGCCCTTGAAGAAGATCGCGCGCGTCCTCCCGTCGGGCTTGGTCACTTCGACCAGGGTCGTGCCGTCCTCGCCCCAGTTGCGCTTCACGCCGGCATCGCATTGTTGGCCGGGCGGATTGCCGCCGATACCGCAGGGAATCTGCGCAGTTGCATGGTAGTCTGTACCGGGGACGAGAGCATCGACGCTTGGCGCATCGACCGTCGGCGTTCCGCCTTCACCCATTCCAACATTCGCGTCGCCCATCGAGACGGATACGATCCGCACACCCTCGATGGTGTCGGCGATCTTGCCGCCGAGCTCTTCGGCTGATGCCTGCGTGGGACACCCGACCAGCACCGCGCTGTCGTCAAGATAATTAGAGGTGGCTGCGCTTTCGCCCAATTTGCGGCATGGATCGCCTGCATTGGGATAGCCATCGCCGAAGGGCGCAAGACTCTCGGGGATCACCGCTACCTTTTCTGCATCGGCGGCGGGCGCTTCCGAAGTAGTGGCGTCGTCTGTGTCCGCGCTGCATGCAACAAGAGTGAACGCGAGTGCGGTGGCAAGTGACATTTTCGTCTTCATCGAGGTGTCTCCTCTTGCTGATTGGCGTCGCATTGCCTTGCTGGGAGCGACTGTGGCGGTCGTCCATCGAGAATCAACCTTAGAGCATTGAGTAGGTTCCGGAAACTCTCGCAACTGGCGCAAAAAGGGCCGCCGGATCGCTCCAGCGGCCCTTCTTTTTGCGGATTGGAACCGGATCAGGCGGTCTTGGTGCCCGAAAGCGGCATCGCGCCGAATGCGCCGGCATTGACCGAGCCAGTCAGTGCGTCACCATCGACCGTCGCTTCGCACTCCAGCGTCATCGGCATCGGCACCGTCATGTTCATCTTCCAGGTCAGCGTATTGCCGTCGATCTTGCCTTCCTCGACGTCCATCGAACCCATGCCGCCAGCCATCGAGCCGGTGAAGCTGCCGTCGCCGCCATCGACAACGGTGAAGGTGCCCTTCTGGTCGCCCATCGGGCTCTTGACGGTGGTTTCATAGGTACCGGCAACAGACATCGTAATCTCCTCTTTGATAAAACCTTGTCCACCCAATGGGTGGGCGCTGTATGCGTTCCGTGTTTACACTGGTGTCAGTAAGACTCAACTACATAACGACGCTTGGCGTTTGCGAGCACATCCTTGCGCCAGAAATGTACGGGTTTGAGCTTGTGTTCGGCAAACAGCCGCGACTGGTCGGTGTAATGCGGGCTGTCGGGGCGCGTGACTGCCGCTCCGAATGGCTGGATCGAGCGCGACTGCACCGGCTCGCCTTCATGCCATTCGACCCACATGATGAAACTGTCGCCATGTTTGACGTTGAGGCGTCCGTCTTCGTCCACGTCCCAGCTGGTCGAGGCCCGCAAGGTGTCCGATCCGCCGTCTAGCGGCAGGTCGACGCTATAGCGGCCAGGTCCCTGCCGAAGGCGTAGCACATCCGACATCGGCGGATCGATCCGCCCGAAGTAGCGCTTGAGATGGCCGGTCGCCCAGGTCAGGTGCTCGCGCACGTCGGGCAGCCTCTTGTTCTGGTATTCGGCCGACATGAAGTCCTTGATCATCAGCAGCGCCAGCGCATCGGCTGCGCCCTCGTTATCGGCAGTGAAGTCCCATTGCAGCAGCAGGTCGCGCGCCTTGGCCAGTTCTGCGTCATCCGAAAGGTCGAGCGCGGCGAGCGCGTCCCACAGCTCGGCAACGTAGCCCGCGCGCTCATAGGCCGTGTCATATTTGATCGACCTCAGCGTCTCTCGGTCCAGCAGGTTGGCCGCGCTCAGCAGCTTGTATGCCCGGCGCGAGCGATTGGTCTGCTTCAGCTCCACACCCAGTTCGGGGGCAAAGTCGTCAGGCGAAAGATCGCTTCCTGCCCCGGCTGCGGTGTAGGGCTCGTTGTTGGAATTGTAGAGCCAGCCGGATGCCGGATTGATGAGCTTGGGAATGCGATTGAATGCCACCGGGCCCTGCCAGATCAGCGAACTATCGTTGCCCGGCAGGATTCCGCGCCAGTTGTAGCCGGGTTTCCGGTCGGGGATCGCGGCATTGTAGATGTAAGCGATATTGCCCTCTTTATCGGAATAGACCGCGTTGAAATTGGGAATATCCATCCGCCGGTACACCGCGAGCCATTCCTCGAAGTTGGCCGCCTTGCTCTCGCGATAGAATGCATCCATCGAGCGGATATTGTCGATTCTGGCATATCGGATCGCGAAGGCCCCACGATCATTCTTGATGACCGGGCCATGCACACTGCGATAGACGGTGCGGCGGATTGGCAGCACCACCGGGCCCATCTTGACCGGTAGAGTCACGGTCTCGCTTTCGAGATCGCGCCATTTGCCATCGAGGCGATAGCGCGTGCCGCTCTCGTCCATTTCCAGCTTGTAGATATCGGTGAGATCCGGCCGGTTGACGGTGTGGGTCCAACCGAGATGTTCGTTATGGCCCAATACGGGATAGGGCGTGCCCGGCAGGTTTGCCCCGGCGAAATGCCAGCCTTCGTCGCTTTCAACCACCAATTCATACCAGGAGACGCTGCCGCGCCAGGGCTGGTGGGTGTTGGAGATCAGCACCGTCGGCCCGCCCGATTTTTCCGGTGCCACCGCAAAGGCGTTGGAGCCCGAAAGCGCGCCGTCGCGACCGAATGGAGAGAGAGCGACGCTCGCCTGTTCCTCCATCATCGGAGGTGCCGACGGTTCGTGGCCATCGCGCGGGAAGCCGGGAATATCGGGGCCGAACTCGCGCAGTAACGGTTCGCCCGCGACGAGCGGTTCGATCACATTGTTGAGGCCGAAAAAGAATGGCTGGCGCAGCGCGAATCCGGCGGCGATATCTTCGCCATTCACAGGGAACAGATTCGCCAGCTTGAGCTCGTTTGGATGTTCCGCGGCATAGCGGTTGAGGCCGCTGGCATAGGCTTCGAAAAGGGCGCGCGTATCCTCGGGCAATTCGGGATAATGCCGTTCCGCCGTGCTGCGCGCATCGAGCAAGTGATAGACGTAGTCGACCGCTGCGCCATTCACGCCCGCGATTGCGCCATAGCGCCCTCGCGCCATGGCCAGCACGTCTTGCAGCGTGAAGAAATCGTCCTCGGCCTGCGCGATGGCGACGCCAAAAGCGACATCGGGATCGGTTTTTCCGTGAATATGTGGCACGCCATATTCGTCGCGGCTAATTTCCGCTCGGTATTGGCGGTCGCCTTCAGGCGATCTGGCCGACGCTGCGAAGAATGGCTCCCACGTGGCCAGCGCGATGAAAGCCAGCAGAAACACGGCCAGCATGGTAAATCCGATCCGTGCCAGCCATTTTCTCATGTGATTCTCTCCCTTTGGCGCGGCAAGCTAATGCGGATGCGCCAATTGGTGAAGCCCACATGCGCAGGGACACACATGGTTCGGGATAAGTCCGCGCGGGTACTTCCGCAGGCGGGATTCGGCTGGCTACCCGTGGGATTGTGAAAACCGAGATTGTCATTGGCCATGGGACAGGCGGCTCGCCCGTCAGCTTCGACATTGAGGAGCTGCTCGCCACCCGGCTGCTGGTCCAGGGCAATTCAGGCAGCGGCAAGTCGCATCTGCTGCGGCGCCTGCTGGAAGAAAGCGCCGGCATGGTGCAGCAGGTGGTGATCGACCCCGAGGGGGACTTTACTTCGCTGGCTGAGCCGTTCGGTCATGTCGTGGTGGACGGGGCGGCCTATTCGCCGGGCGAGATCGAAGCGCTGGCGCGCCGCATCCGTGAACATCGCGCCTCTGTCGTGCTGGCGCTGGAAAGCCTGGAGGTCGAACAGCAGATCCGCTGCGCCGCGCAGTTCCTGACGGCTCTCTTCGATGCCCCGCGCGAGCATTGGTACCCCGCACTGGTGGTGGTGGATGAAGCGCAGATGTTCGCGCCCGCCGTCGCTGGCGAGATCGCTGAGGATACGAGGCGCATGACGCTGTCGGCCATGACCAATCTGATGTGCCGCGGGCGCAAGCGCGGCCTGGCCGGGATCGTCGCGACGCAGCGGTTGGCGAAACTCGCCAAGAATGTCGCCGCCGAAGCCTCGAACTTCCTGATGGGGCGCACTTTCCTCGATATCGACATGGTCCGCGCTGCCGACCTTTTGGGCATGGAGCGCCGCCAGGCGGAGCGTATCCGCGAGCTTGAACGAGGCCATTTCCTCGCACTCGGCCCGGCAATCACCCGCGTACCGCTAGCGGTGAAGATCGGCCCGGTGCAGTCCGGGCTGAAGGCGCGGGCGGAAGGGCTGATGCCACTGCCCGAAGCCGCCCCGGAAGATATGGCTGCACTGCTGACGCGCGATCTTGCATCCGAAGCGGCCAGACCTGCGCCTCCGCCACCTCCACCAGCTGCGCCGCGCGTAGACGAAGTGGAAGCGAGCATTGCGCGCGCGGAAGAACGCCAGGTGCCGCAGCCGGAGGAGTTACGGGATAGTGGTGCGGTCGCAGGCCGTATCGAAGAACTCATACAGGCGCTCGCCTGCGAAGAAGGCATCGCCTTCCAGTCCGCCAGCGCGCAATATCAGACCTTCCTTAGCCGCTGCCGACGCGAAAGGCTTGTCGGCCCGATGCCCGATATGCAGTCTTTCCGTCGCCGTTTCGCGATCGCTGGGGCGGGGCTCGACGAGCTCGATGCGGCGACGCGTGAACGCATCCTGACATTGGCGGGCACGGTGGAGGAAGATTTGCTCGCTCCCTTTCTCGTGATCGCCAAGGCTGCCCATGCTGGCGAAACGCAAGTGGACGAGGAAGCGCTTGCGCGTGCCTATGGGACCAGTTCGCCCGGGCGAATCCGCCGCCTGCTCGACCATCTCGAGCGGCAGGGGCTGGTGGTCGTACGGCAGGATTTCGGCGGTGGGCGCACGGTCATGGTGCCCGGTCTGGAAGGCCTCGCCGCGGGCTGATTCGCCGGATAAATTGCGCCCAATTGCTGCCAAACCCCTCGCAAGTCTGGGTGAGACCCCTATATCCGGCTAATACACCTGCATAATTTTGGCTGCAGGGGCTTGTGTTGCCATTTTGCAACACCATATCGAGGCGGTAATTCAGTGAGGGAGCATCCATGAATCTGGAAAAGTTCACCGATCGCGCGAAGGGTTTCCTGCAAAGCGCGCAGACCGTTGCCATCCGCATGAACCATCAGCGGATCACGCCGTCGCACCTGCTCAAGGCGCTGCTGGAAGACAGCGAAGGCATGTCGGCCCAGCTGATCCAGCGCGCGGGCGGCAATTCCGGCATTGCGGTCACTGAAGTCGACAATGCACTGGCCAAGATCCCGGCCGTTTCGGGTGGCGGTGCGCAACAGACCCCCGGGCTCGATAATGATGCTGTGCGCATTCTCGACCAGGCTGAACAGCTTGCCAGCAAGGCGGGCGACAGCTTCGTGCCTGTCCAGCGCTTGCTCCAGGCGATCGCGCTTGCTTCCGACAATCCGGCGGGCAAGGCGCTCAAGCAGGCGAATGTCGATGCCAAGTCGCTCGAGGCTGCGATCCAGGACATAACCGGGGGCCGGACTGCCGATAGCGCCGGGGCCGAAGAGAGCTATGATGCGATGAAGAAATACGCCCGCGACCTGACGGAGGCGGCGCGAGCGGGCAAGCTCGACCCGGTGATTGGCCGCGACGAGGAAATCCGCCGCACGATCCAGATTCTTGCTCGCCGGACCAAGAACAACCCCGCGCTGATCGGCGAACCCGGCACCGGCAAGACCGCGATTGCCGAAGGGCTGGCGCTGCGCATCGCCAATGGCGATGTGCCCGATAGCCTCAAAGGCCGCACGCTGATGTCGCTCGACATGGGCGCGCTGATTGCCGGTGCGAAATATCGCGGCGAGTTCGAGGAACGGCTCAAGGCCGTGCTTGACGAAGTTAAGGGCTCTGACGGGCAGATCATCCTGTTCATTGACGAGATGCACACGCTGATTGGTGCGGGCGCGAGCGAAGGCAGTATGGACGCCTCCAACCTGCTCAAGCCGGCCCTGTCGCGTGGTGAGCTGCACTGCATTGGCGCCACGACGCTCGACGAATATCAGAAATATGTCGAGAAGGACCCGGCGCTGCAGCGGCGCTTCCAGCCCGTCTTTATCGCCGAACCCAGCGTCGAAGATACGATCAGCATCCTGCGCGGGATCAAGGAGAAATACGAGCTGCACCATGGCGTGAACATCACCGACAGCGCGATCGTCGCTGCGGCGCAGCTTTCCAACCGCTATATCCAGAACCGCTTCCTGCCAGACAAGGCGATCGACCTGATGGACGAGGCCGCCAGCCGCATCCGCATGGAAGTGGAATCGAAGCCGGAAGAGATCGAAACGCTCGACCGGCGGATCATCCAGCTCAAGATCGAGGAACAGGCGCTTTCGAAAGAAAGCGACGATGCCTCAAAGGACCGGCTCGCGAATCTGCGCGAAGAGCTGGCCAATCTGGAGCAGGAAAGCAGTGAACTGACCACGCGCTGGCAGAGCGAGCGTGACAAGATTCATGCCGAAAGCAAGATCAAGGAACAGCTCGACGCTGCGCGGATCGAACTTGAGCAGGCGCAGCGCGAAGGCGATCTGGCCAAGGCGGGCGAGCTTTCCTACGGTACGATCCCCGAGTTGGAAAAACAGCTCGAGGCCGCGCGCGCGCAGTCCGAAAACGCTTTGTTGCGCGAGGAAGTGACCGAGGAGGATATCGCCTCCGTGGTGAGCCGCTGGACCGGCATCCCCGTCGACAAGATGATGGAAGGCGAGCGCGAGAAGCTGCTCCAGATGGAGGAGATCCTCGGCAAGCGCGTGATCGGCCAGAGCCAGGCGATCGAGGCTGTCTCCAAGGCTGTGCGCCGTGCGCGCGCTGGCTTGCAGGATCCGAACCGGCCGCTCGGCTCATTCCTTTTCCTTGGCCCCACGGGCGTCGGCAAGACCGAACTGACCAAGGCGCTCGCGGCCTTCCTGTTCGATGACGACCAGGCGATGGTGCGCATCGACATGAGCGAATTCATGGAGAAGCACGCGGTTGCCCGCCTGATCGGCGCACCTCCGGGCTATGTCGGCTATGAAGAGGGCGGCGTGCTGACCGAAGCGGTGCGGCGCAGGCCCTATCAGGTCGTGCTGTTCGACGAGGTTGAGAAGGCGCATAACGATGTCTTCAACGTGCTGCTGCAGGTGCTCGACGACGGGCGCCTGACCGATGGGCAGGGCAGGGTGGTCGACTTTTCGAACACGCTGATCATTCTGACCAGCAACCTCGGTAGCCAGTTCCTCTCACAACTGGGTGACGACCAGAAGGTCGAGGATGTCGAGCCGCAGGTGATGGACGTGGTGCGCGGGCATTTCCGCCCCGAGTTCCTCAACCGGCTGGACGAGATCATCCTGTTTCATCGCCTGGGCCAGGAGCATATGGCGCCGATCGTCGATATCCAGGTCGCGCGGGTGCAGAAACTGCTCAAGGATCGCAAGATCACGCTCGATCTGACCGATGGCGCGCGCAAATGGCTCGGCCGGGTGGGCTACGATCCGGTCTATGGCGCAAGGCCGCTCAAGCGAGCGGTGCAGCGATACCTGCAGGATCCGCTCGCCGAGAAGCTGCTGCAGGGCGAAGTGCCCGATGGTTCGACCGTCAAAATCGACGAAGGCGACGGTGCGCTGGAAATGGTGATTAGCTAGGGCCGCGACTCAAGCGGAGATAGCTACGCCGCGAGGTCCCCAAGGGCTTCGCGGAGCGGGTCCAGCCATTGGGAATAGGGGCGCCAAACTTCCATCCCGTCGCGGTTGAGCGGGCGACGCACCTGTTCGCTGCTGGCCGTCGCTACTGGCGCTGTCGATTGGTGAAAGTCGAGCACCTGCGGCTCGAATGGGATCGATAGCCCGTCAAATAGTTCACGCAATTGCGTTTCGACGTCCTCGACCAAGGCTTCGTAACTCAACTGTTGGATACGATCTGGCGCACGAGCGGCAAGAGTATCTGTCTGCCGTGCATAATCGCGATAAAAATGTCC
>NZ_JBNKWF010000039.1:0-13838 GCF_050299635.1 Altererythrobacter sp. | reverse complement strand
AATCCGCGCCGCGTTGTGATCCAGTTGATGCCCGCGCCCTTTAGCCAGGGATGGGTCGAGAACGTGAAGCTACTCGCGCACAGCGGATATTATGACGGGTTGGCGGTGGTCCGCGTGCAGGACAATTACGTCACCCAATGGGCCGATCCGGCAGAGGACGAGGCCGACGCCAAACCGCTGTCCGAAGGGCTGAAGGTGATGGGGGAAAACGAATACACGGCAGACGTTACCGATGAGCGTCGGAATAGTTTCTCCAAGATGATCGGAATCGTAAACGATGCCCTAGCGAGTGGCGATTCAGTCGGGATCATTTCAAAACCTTCTCGGGATAGCTACGCAAAGCATACCGAGTTTTTCAGTGGCTGGCCCACAGGCTCGGATGAAGGTCTTGCCTGGCCCGTCCATTGCTATGGCATGGTTGGCGTGGCGCGCGGGATGTCGCCCAGTACCGGAGATGGCAGCTCGCTCTACACGGTGATCGGCCATGCTCCGCGGCACCTTGACCGCAATATCGCTCTGGTAGGCCGGGTGATCGAGGGGATGGAGCACCTCTCTTCGCTCCCGCGCGGAAAGGGCCCGCTGGGCTTCTACGCCGAGGATGAAATCGACAAACGCACGCCGATCAAGCAGGTTCGGTTGGCGAGCGAATTGCACGGCGCGGCCTCAAGTAGCGAAGCGGTAGGCCAACAAGGGCCCCCGCCGCCCGCCTTCGAATATCTCTCAACCGAAAGCGAAAGCTTCGCCAAATATGCCGAAGCGCGCGCCAACCGCCGCGATCCCTTCTTCATTCACCAGGCAGGCGGAGCGGATATCTGCAATATCCCGGTGCCGGTGCGACGGGTGCCGGGTGACTGAAACCATCACTCACAAGACCTCTCTCGCTCGTTGGGCGGGTGACCGCGGGACGTATTACCACGTGGTGATCGACGGCGACGCTGCCGATGCGATTACCATGGCCGAACGATTGCGTAGGCTGGAGTTCGGCGCAAGGCGCGGCTTCGGCTCGGTCAAGGTGATGGCGCAGATCGGTGGTACGCGCTGGAAAACCTCCGTGTTTCCCAGCAAGCCCAAGCGCTCAAGCAGCGAAGCGTTAGCGCAAGAAGAACGCGAGTGGTGGCTGCTCGTCAGCAAGAAGGTGATCCGCGCAGAAGACCTGGCGCTGGACGAACAACTGACTGTGGAACTGGAACTGCTCTAGAGTGCGTCCGGATTTGATTGGATCAAATCCTGCACTCTGGTTTCTTGTTTTGCCGCGATTTCCGAGTCGTGAAATGTATCCATTTCACTCGAAATCACTCTAGCTTTCGGCTTCCGCCACGCTTTCGACCTTCTGCATCAGCTCGATCCTATTGCCGAAGGGATCCATGATGTCCCCACGCCGATAGCCATCCAGCGGCTTGCCGGGTGCAAAAGGCACGCCATTCTCCTCAAGCCGCGTGACCAGCGAGGGCAAATCGTCGACCAGCAGGGCCGGATGCGCGCGCTGGGCGGGCGTGAAATCCCGTTCGACCCCGCAATGCACTTCCGCAGCGCCGCTGGTGAACCAACATCCGCCGCTCACGGCCAGATGAGCAGGCTTGGCGACTTCCTCCATTCCCAGAGCATCGACGAAGAATGCGCGCGCCATCGGCTCCCCGCCATGCGGAATGGCCAGCTGGACGTGATCGATCGCAAGTATCCCCATCACATACGCTCCGCCTGCGCAACTGCATCGCTAGCTCTGAGCGCGCTGAGGATGCGGGTCAAGTGAGCAAGGTCCTGCACCTCTGCATCGATCTCGTATGTGGTGAATGGGTGATCGAGCTGGACCTGGTTGAGGCTCATCACATTGGCGACATTCTGCGCGAAGATGCCTGCCATTTCCGCCAGTGTGCCGGGACGGTCGTACAGCGTCACGCGCAGCCGCCCGATCGCCCCCTGCGAACGCTTGCCCCATGACAGGTCGAGCCAGTCGGCGTCGATCCCGCTGGCAAGCTCGAGGCAGTCGATCGCATGGACTTCCACGCCTTCGTCCTTCTTGCGCAACCCCACGATACGGTCGCCAGGAACCGGGTGGCAGCATTCGGCCAGCTTGAACCCTACCCCCGGGGTAAGCCCGCGGATCGAGATCGTCCTGTCGCGCCGCCCCCAATCAACCCCTTCCTCGATATCCGCGGTGCATCCGGGAACAAGCGCTTCCATCACTTCATGATCGGTCAGCTTGGCCGCGCCGATTGCGAACATCAGATCTTCCTCGTCCTCCAGTTCGAGCCGCTTCACGGCCTCGCGCACGGCCTTCTTGCCGATCCGCGCGGGAACGCGGCCCGCAATCTCGTCAAACAGCTTGCGCCCGATTTCGGCGACCTCCGCGCGCTCTCTCTGCCGCACCGCACGGCGGATTGCAGCGCGCGCCTTGCCCGTAACCACGAACCCCAGCCAGCTCAGCTGAGGTTCGGCATTCTTGCCCTTGATGATCTCCACCACATCGCCATTGTTGAGCGGCGTGCGCAGCGGCATGTGCCGCCCGTTGATCTTCGCGCCGACCGTCTGCGCGCCCAGATCGGTATGAACCGCGAAGGCGAAATCGACCGGCGTCGCGCCCTTGGGCAGCTGGAACAGCCCGCCCTTGGGGGTGAATGCGAAGATGCGATCCTGGTAGATCGCCATGCGCGTATGCTCGAGCAGTTCCTCGGCATCGTGGCTGGCATCGACGATCTCGATCAGGTCGCGCAACCAGCCGACCTGCCCGTCAGGTCGGTCATCCTGCTTGTAAGCCCAGTGCGCGGCAAAGCCGAACTCGTTGCGCTGGTGCATCTCGCGCGTGCGTATCTGCACTTCCACACGCATCGAGTTTTCATACATCAGCGAAGTGTGCAGGCTGCGATAACCGTTGGTCTTGGGGGTAGAGATGTAGTCCTTGAACCGGCCGGGCAGAAACTGCCAGGTAGTGTGCAACACGCCCATGGCCCCGTAACAGTCTGCCTCGCTCTCGCAGATTACACGGAACGCCATGATGTCCGTCACCTGTTCGAAGGAGACATGGCGCTCAGCCATTTTCCTCCAGATCGAATAGGGATGCTTTTCTCGCCCGCTCACTTCGACCCGCAGTCCGGCCTCGGCCAGCACCTGTTTGATCTTGAGCGCGATCGCATCGACCTGCCCGCCGTCCTGGCTGCGTAGCTCCTCGAGCCGCTTGGTGATGGTGTGGTAGGCTTCTGGCTCGAGCTGCTCGAACGCCAGAAGCTGCATCTCGCGCATATATTCATACATGCCCACACGCTCGGCCAGCGGGGCGTAGATATCCATCGTTTCGCGTGCGATCCGCTGGCGTTTCTCCGGCGATTTGATGAAGTGCAGCGTACGCATGTTGTGCAGCCGGTCCGCCAGCTTGACCAGCAGCACGCGGATATCTTCACTCATGGCGAGCAGGAACTTGCGCAGATTCTCCGCCGCGCGCTCGTTCTCCGGCATCTGCTCGATCTTGGAGAGCTTGGTCACGCCATCGACCAGCCGCGCGACCTCCGTGCCGAAATTGTCTTCGATATCGTCGATCGTCGCCAGCGTATCTTCCACCGTATCGTGGAGCAACGCAGTGATGATCGTTTCCTGGTCGAGTTCCAGGTCCGTCATCAAACCGGCAACTTCGACCGGGTGCGAGAAGTAAGGATCGCCCGAGGCGCGCTTTTGCGTGCCATGTTTCTGCACCGTATAGACATAGGCGCGATTGAGCGCCGCCGCATCGGCGTTCGGGTCATATCCCAGGACCCGCTCTACAAGTTCATATTGGCGCAGCATGCTTTGATGATTGTGTGGGAACTACCCCCGTGAGCGCAAGCAGGAAAATTCTACAGCCGGCACTCTGGGCGTAAGAATACGATCCCTCAGACCCAAACCGCTTCAGGCGGCAAGCTCATCAGTATGGCATCGATATTGCCCCCGGTCTTGAGGCCGAACAGCGTTCCCCGGTCATAGACCAGATTGAATTCGGCATAGCGACCGCGCCATTCCAGCTGGCGTTGCTTGTCCGCTTCACTCCATTCCGTGTTCATGCGGCGACGCACCAGCTTGGGAAAGACACCCAGGAAAGTCTCCCCCACATCGCGCGTGAACTGGAAATTGCGCTCGAATGCGTCAGGGCTTTCGCATTCCATGTGATCGTAGAAGATCCCCCCCACGCCGCGATGCACGCCGCGGTGCGGGATGTAGAAATAGTCGTCGGCCCATTTCTTGAAACGGTCGTAATAGGTCGGGTTGTGCGCCGAACAGGCCGCACGGAATGCTGCGTGGAAGTCTGCCGTGTCTTCCTCGTAGGGGATCGGCGGATTGAGATCGGCCCCGCCACCGAACCAGGCCGCCTGCGTCGTCAGGAAGCGCGTGTTCATGTGCACGGCGGGCACATGCGGGTTGGCCATATGCGCGACCAGGCTGATGCCGGTGGCCGAAAATCCGGGATTTTCCACCGAAGCGCCATTGATCGTACCGGCAAACTCGGGCGCGAAATTGCCGCGCACGGTCGAAACATTCACGCCGACCTTCTCGAACACCTTGCCCTTCATCAGCCCGCGCGTGCCGCCGCCGGGATCGGCATTGCCTTCCTCCTCGCGCTGCCAAGGTGAGTATTCGAACGCGGCATCGGAGCCAGCCTCTCGCTCGATCGCTTCGAATTCAGTGCAGATGCGGGTACGAAGCTGCTCGAACCATTCCTGCGCGCGGGCGGAATATTGTGTCCAGTCGGTCATGCCTGCACCCTTGCCAAAGCGGATGAGTCGCGGCAAGTGATGGCAATGGTTCCCCTTTCGTTCGCAAAGCAGGAATTGCTGCTGATAGAAGGCCGCGCGCTCTACTGGCCGCGCGAGGGCGCGCTGTTGCTGGCTGACCTGCATCTCGAAAAGGCGAGCTATTTCGCGGGCCACGGGCAAATGCTGCCGCCCTATGACAGTCGTGAAACGCTGGAGCGCGTGGCCGATGCGATCAAGCTGACCGGTGCGCGGCGCGTCATAACGCTGGGCGACAACTTTCATGACGGGGAAGGTACGCAGCGGCTCGATCCCTATGCGGCGGGAATGCTCGAAGCACTGACCCGCTCGCTCGACTGGGTGTGGATCACCGGCAACCATGACGAAGCGATGCACCGCAGTTTCGGCGGGACCGTACTGGAGGAACTCGAACTGAGCGGCGTCGTGCTGCGCCACATGGCCCGGCGCGGCGAGACGCGTCCGGAACTGTCCGGCCATTACCACCCCAAAGTGCGCCTGACGGTACGAGAAAGGCACATAGCTCGCCCCTGCGGCGTCTTGAGCCAAGGTACGCATTGTTCCGACCGGATGATCCTGCCCGCTTTCGGCGCTCTCACTGGCGGAATGGACGCGGGCGCGCCCGAAATCCTCGATGCGCTACAACCGGCAAGCCGCATCGACGCCGTGCTCCCGGCCAAGGGGAAGCTTGTGAAATTGCCCATTTGGCGGGAGGCCGCGTAGTTATCTCCGCAGGCGCATCCGCGCCCGCGATCTCCCCGCGCCTTGCGAGGCAGGCTCGCGGCGCTGCGGGCGGCCGGTCGGCCTTGCGGCCCGTCGATGACGGACCGATTGAAGCGAACAGCAAGCCAGCTGCCTTCCCCCTAGCCTTCGCCTGCGAATCCCCCTACATAGCGCGCAGATTCACGGCTGTTACAGGAGAACACACATAGCCCGTCCACCCCGGCGTTCGCTGGCCCCGCCCGTAAAAAGCGGCCCGCGCTACGATAATTTCATTCAGTCCGACAAAGTTCGCGTGATCGATCACGAAGGCGAAAACCTTGGCGTGATGTACACCAGCGAAGCGATGGAGCAGGCCAACGACCTCGGCCTCAATCTCGTCGAAGTGTCCCCCAATGCGGACCCGCCGGTGGCCAAATTCCTCGATGTCGGCAAGTATCGTTATGAGGCCCAGAAAAAGGCCAATGCTGCGCGCAAGACGCAGAAGACGCAGGACATCAAGGAAGTGAAGATGCGTCCGAACATCGACACGCATGATTATGACGTGAAGATGCGCAACGTGAACAAGTTCATCGAAAATGGCGACAAGGTGAAAATCACCCTGCGCTTCCGCGGTCGCGAAATGGCGCACCAGGAGCTGGGTATGAACCTGCTTCGCCGCGTTCAGGAAGACGTGGAGGAAATCGCCAAGGTCGAGGCATTCCCGCGGCTTGAAGGCCGCCAGATGCTGATGGTGCTGGCGCCGAAATAGGCACCTCGCCCGCCGAATCGCAATCCAATGGGGCGTGCCTGCGGGCGCGCCCTTTTTGCATCGCCTCTCCCAGACTGACGCCGCTCTATTCGATATGAAAATCGAGAACGGTAAATCGCGCCGGTCCGGTTGCGTAAACGCCGTGCCCGCGCCCGCCGGCCGACCCGAAAACGAAACCGACGCGCATCGCATCGTCGAGCGCCTTGTCGAAGGCGCGGGGGAATGTGCGATTGTCCCCGCCCATCATCGCGATCCACGGTTCATCGAAATCGATGCTGACCGTATGCTTGCCGGGCGAGAGCGGCATGGTGCGCGCATTGGGCGCATACCAGCGGTATGTTGGATATCGCCGCGTCCAACGATCCCCCGCGCGCTGAAAATAGAGCGATAGCAAGGCTTCGCGCTGCGGGAATTCCTGGGGGATGAAGCGCACGTCTTTGCGCGCATCGATCCGGTAGGTCAGCACCATTCGCTTCGCCCCTTTGAGCGTGCGAACCGGCACGGTCACATAGTGCACATGGCCGTTTTCGGCACGGGGATAGGGGAAATCGAAAGCGGGTCCGTCGCGCGTTTCGAACATGCTGCGCGGCATGTTGACCGAATAATTGCGCCCCTTGATGACAGGGCCGATGTCCCATTCCCACGCCTCTGGCCCTTCTCCGGCAACAGCGGGGAGCGTACCCATCATCAATATGGCAAGTGCAAATGCGGACAGCCTTTTCATGAAGTTCGCATAGCACGTCATCATTGCAATGAACTGAATCACACTTTCACCCGGTGTCCATTGCAAGGTCCGGTACGAATGCTGGTGAAGAGCCAATTGAACCGGTTCCCTTCCCGCGGAAACCCACTAGTCTTCCGGGCAGGAGGGAGTTTCCACATGACCGCAAAGCGTATCGGCTTCCTGGCTGGTCTTGTCGCGTTTGCACTCACGATAATTCTGCCTGCCCCAGCCGGAATGCCTGGCGAAGCATGGATCGTCGCAGGGCTGGTCGTGCTGATGGCGGCATGGTGGATGACGGAAGCGATTCCGCTTACCGCCACCGCGCTGATGCCCTTCCTTGTGCTGCCGTTGGCAGGCGTGATGACCGCGAAAGAGACTGCGAGCGCCTATTACGCGCCGATCCTGTTTCTCTTGCTGGGCGGCGCATTCCTGGCACTCGCGATCGAGCGAACCGGGATGCATCGGCGGCTGTCGCTCGCGATCCTCAAGTCGATCGGCAGCGGCGGCGGGCAAGCGCGGCTCCTGCTGGCGTTCATGATTAGCGCCGCGATTCTCTCGATGCTGATTTCCAACACTTCGACCGCGCTGATCATGATGCCGATGGCGCTGGCCGTTCTGGAAGGCGGCGGTTTGCCCGAGGACGAAGGCGACGGCCTCGCCGGAGCGCTTCCGATGGGTATTGCATTTGCAGCCAGCATCGGCGGGATCGGCACGATCGTCGGCTCGCCCACCAACGGGATCGCTGTCGCCCTGCTCGATGAGATGATCGGCGTGAAGATCAGCTTTGCCCAATGGATGGGCTTCGGCCTCCCGGTCGTGCTGATCGGTGTGCCGCTGGCGGCCTATATCATTGCCAAGGTGCAGCGCGTGGCCACCCACCCCTTCGACGTTTCAGCCGCCCGCGCCGCGATCGACGATCATGCTCCCTGGTCGAGTGCGGAAAAGCGCTTGCTCCCGATCATTGCCATCACCTTCCTGTTGTGGATGACGCAACGCTGGGTCGCGCCGATCTTGCCGGAGAATAGCTGGACCGACGGAACCATAGCCATCATCGCCGGGTTGGCGCTGTTCCTGCTGCCCGATGGTACCGGTCGTCCGCTACTCATATGGAAAGAAGCCGACCGCGCGCCATGGGGCGTCATCATGATGTTTGGCGGAGGTTTGGCGCTTGCTGCGGGCATGACAGCTTCGGGCCTGGCCGAATGGCTCGGCAATGCGCTGCTGCCGTTGCAGGCGGTGCCACTGCCGCTGGTCGCAATCGCCATCGTTGCCATGGTCGTGCTGGTGACGGAATTCGCCAGCAATGTCGCCACCGCCAGCGCGATTATCCCGGTCGTTGCCTCGCTTTCGGTCGCACTGGGCGCAGACCCGATCCTGCTGGCCATGCCGGCCGCAATTGCCGCAAGCTGGGGCTTCATGCTGCCTGCAGGGACCGGCCCCAATGCCATAGCCTGGGCCACTGGCCATATCCGCATCGGCCGCATGGTCGGCGCCGGATTGATCCTCGACCTCGTCGGGATTGTCATGATCGTGGGAGTGGTTTGGGCAATTAATGCCCTGAGCTAGCCGCCTGCCACCGGCGGCTCACCACATTGTGCCCTTCGAGCTTTTTTCTTCGTGGAGATCGCCCCCCGCGATCCGATCCCAGAAACGCCCGCCAACGATCTGCTCCGCATCATAGGTCTTGACCAGAAAGCTGCCGAGGTCGGCAGTCTGCCGTGCATTGGGTATCTCAAATGTCCACAGCCGGTGCTTGCCGCGCTTGTTTTCGGTCAGCACGCTCTTGATGAAGGCATGCGGCACCGGCACGCTGATTCCGAAATCGGACTGGTTCTTGCCGATCCGTTCCACCTTCTCGCCAAAATAGAACACCGGGCATGTCAGCACATAGGTCTCGAAGATGCTCTTGCGCTTGTCGAGTTCGCGGATCGCCATTTCCAACTCGCGCCAGATCCCCCGATTGAACAGGGGCTTCTGCGGCGACATGTTCGAAAGCAGGAAGGTTTCGCTATTCTGGATATTCTCAATATCCTGATTTGCGCTGGCCACCAGATGACCGCGATCGAAGCCGCTATCCTTATAAGCCCTCAAACCGGCCCGAAAACGCTTTGGAACGCGAGTATCGGCACGAAAATTGTCGAGCCGTTCAATCTTAGCGAAATCGTCAACCATCGGCCTGTTTCGATTGATGATTTCGAGTGTCCACTTGGCTTGCCTGAAGTACCAGGAATAGCCGATTGTGAAGAAACGTCCGGTCAGTATCTGATCACACACAGGTGCGCCGTATCGCAGCTCGCGCTGCATCTGGAACGGATCATCCATTGCTCCTTCTCCTTCTGCAACGAAGCTGGGAAATCCGGCTTCCTCAATTCTGATCAGGCAATATGCACCCCCTTGCACGGGCTGTATTGCACGTGGCCGACGTTGCCTGCGTATCGCGCCCGATCTCCCCAATGATTTCATCTGTAACCGGTTGCGAGCGCCGGTTCGGAGGAGTAACTGACACCGCAATGACCGGCCAAACGGCGGAGAGGCGTTCCTGCGGAGGTTAGGAACGGGTGCCCCGAATGGTCCATTCGGCTCCTGCCTTCCTGGGAGCATGTCGCAAGGAAGGAACCAGACGACATGACCGATGCCGTAGATTCGGTTGACCAGCCAACTCCGCGCCGCAAGCCCAAGCCCGAGAAGACGACCATCGGAGGGCGCGAACTGAAGCCTGCAACCTTGATGATGGGGCTCGGCTATGACCCGGCGCTTTCCGAAGGCTCGCTAAAGCCGCCGATCTTCCTCACATCCACCTTCGCTTTCGAGAGTGCCGCAGCGGGCAAACGCCATTTCGAAGGCATCACCGGCAAGCGCGAGGGCGGCGCGGAAGGGTTGGTCTATTCGCGCTTCAACGGCCCGAACCAGGAAATCCTCGAAGACCGCTTGGGCATTTGGGACGGGGCGGAGGACGCGCTGACCTTCTCAAGCGGTATGACTGCGATCTGCATCCTGATGATGGCCTATGTTTCGCAAGGCGATGTGATCGTCCACTCCGGGCCGCTCTATGCCGCATCCGAAGGCTTTGTCGCCAAGGTGCTGAGCAAATTCGGCGTCACCTATGTCGATTTCCCTGCTGGCGCGACGCGCGAAGAGCTCGACGCGGTGCTGGAGAAAGCGCGCGATATGGCGGCCAAGCAGGGCGGCAAGGTCGCCATGATCTATCTCGAAAGCCCGGCCAACCCCACCAATGCACTGGTCGACATCGAAGCGGTCAAGGCGGCGCGCGACTCTGTGCTCGGCGGTGCCCAAATAGCCGAAGGCAGTGGCACAGAAAATGTCTGCCCGATCGCGATCGACAACACCTTCCTCGGGCCGCTGTGGCAACGCCCGCTGAAGCACGGCGCGGACATTGTGGTCTATTCGCTGACCAAATATGTCGGCGGGCATTCGGACCTGGTTGCAGGTGGGATATCAGGCGCCAAGAGATGGATGGACCCGGTCCGCGCGCTCAGGAACACGATGGGCGGGATCGTCGATCCCAACACCGCCTGGATGTTGCTGCGCTCGCTCGAAACGGTCGAGCTGCGAATGCAGCGCGCTGGCGAGAACGCGGCAAAGGTCTGCGCTTTCCTGCGCGACCATCCCAAAGTCGATGGCCTGGGCTATCTCGGCATGATCAACGATCCGCGCCAGCAGGATATTTACGATCGCCATTGCACCGGCGCTGGCAGCACTTTCTCCGTCTTCATCAAGGGCGGCGAGGCGGAAAGCTTCCGTTTTCTCGACAATCTCACCATCGCCAAACTGGCGGTGAGCCTGGGCGGAACCGAAACGCTGGCGAGCCATCCGGCGGCGATGACACACCTGTCGGTTCCCGACGAACGCAAGGCTGCGCTGGGCATCACGGACAATCTGGTGCGCATTTCAATCGGGATCGAGGACCCGGACGACCTGATTGCCGATTTCGACCAGGCCCTGGCAAAGGTCTGATTGCGGCGGCCTAGGCCGCGATTCGGATACAGTTGCGGCCGGCATGCTTCGCTTCATAGAGAGCATTGTCGGCCGCCTGCAGCATCCAGGTCTCGTCCGCCCCTTCAAGCATGGAGGCAAGCCCGAAGCTGCCTGTCACCTCAAGATCGTCCATCTCACCCCAATTCTCGGCAAGAAGGGCCGTTCGTATGCCCTCGATCAGTTGGCCCGCCCCGGCTTCTCCTGCATCGGGAATGACGAAGAGAAACTCCTCTCCTCCCAATCGGCCAACATGGCCAAGTCCGGAAATCGCCTTGCGGCAGATGGCCGACACGCGTTGCAATACAAGGTCGCCGGTCGCGTGACCGAACTGGTCATTGATTGACTTGAAGTGATCGATATCGAGGATCGCGACCGAGAGGTTCCTGTTCGTGCGGCTGCACTCGTCCATCTGCTCGTCAAGCAGCTCAAGGATCTTGCGACGGCTGTTGACCCCGGTGAGCGGGTCCGTGTCGGCCAGCAACCGCGCGGCGAAGGCTTCGACCTCGGCGGACTCCTTGGCCGCTTCGAGCTGCTTGAGCACTTCGACCTTCTCGGTCACATCCTGGAAGGTGCCAAATATCGCGAGCGGACGATTGCGACCGTCGACTTCGCGCATCAGCACGGATTCCACATGCCTGATAGTCCCGTCCCTGCGAATAATCCGCGCCGTACCGGTCTTCATCTGTCCTTCGGCGATACATTCGTTGAGACGTGTGGCGACCTTGGCCCGATCCTCCGGATGGCAGAACTCGCGTACAAGTTCGATCGATGGCATCTCGTCAGGCGGCAAATCATAGATCTTGCGTATGCCATCCGACCAGATGAGTTCATTGGTCCTCAGGTTCAGATACCAATGCCCGATATTCGCAAGCCTCTCGGCAGAAGCCAGCAATTCCTGGCTGGTCCGCATCTTGCGGAACATGTCGCGGCGTTGCGTAAGCAGGGCTGCCAATGGGAGGCACACAGCCAGAATCACGAACAGGTAGAACTGATAGAAATAGACTATTCCTGCCTTGGATTGGCCCAGGCTCCCCATCTGCTGGAGATCGAGAGTGATCGCGAAGGTCCCGACCGCCGCGATCGCCGTCACACATGCGGCCGCACCGATCGGACCCAGTCGATAAGTGACCAGAACCGCCCCAGCGAATGGAAGGTAGAGCATCGGAACCGATGCCCGAGTGACTGAATACCACGCGACTGCAATGAGCAATCCGACCAGGCCCAGGAACTCCGCCGTTCGTGCTGCACTCCACTTTGGCCGCTTTGCTTCGAACTCGCGGGTGACCGTGATGATCATCGATGCCACGATCAATGTGCCCAGCAGCAGCGTAACCATCCAATTGAACATGTTCGACCAGTTCCGGTCGGGGATGGAGACCGCAATCACCAACCAGCTGGCAACTGCGCCAATCGCAGCAGCCATGGTGAAGCGGCTCAGATCTGCAATAGTTTCAAACCCTCGAAGCGCTCGCTCCTTGCCGAAGATCAGGGGGCACAGGATCGCATTGACCGTGTGCGCGCAGACACAGATGACCGCCACTCCAGGCTCGACCCCGAAGAGCCATGCACCGAAGAAATTCGCAGCGGTGAACAGTGCCAGCACCGCTGGCCAATGACTGCGCGACGAGAGCAGCAAGGTTGCCACGAAGATACCGCCCGCGGGCCAAAGCATCGCCAGCCCGTCTGGCCCCAGGCCCCAGCGATAGATGATGGCACCCGCGATGAAATAGGCGAACGCGGCCACGACGGGCCACGCTCCTATTCGCCAATTCCATCTCGCCGCACTCTTATCCATCCAGCGGGTTTTAGGAATTGCGCGTTCAAATAGGGTAAAGCGGCCGTTTACCTATCCTTATGCAAGATCGAGCGAAGCGAATTCACCATTCGCATTGCGGGCTTGCGCGAAGATGCAGCTGCCGCGGATCGCAAATAGACTTCCCAAGCACCAGAATTCATGGAATTCCTTACCTTGGCTCGCTGAAACACCAGACAATAGTGATTGGGGGAATGCGCACGCAAGCTCTTGATCGGCTACACTCAAGCCAGTGGGAGAGAGACATGACGGATCGCAAACCGGTATTCCTGGTTGTCGGCGCAGGCGCGGGTATCGGTGGCAATGTTGCCGCACGATTCGCGCAAGGCGGCTACCATGCGGTGCTTGCCCGGCGCAGCGACAAGGATGGCCTGGACGGGCTGGTAGGCGCGATCGAACAGGCGGGTGGTTCGGCCACGGGCACCTTGCTGGATGCCGCTGAAGACGGCTCGATCGAGGAACTCGTCGAACGCGTCGAACGCGACATCGGTCCAATTCAATGCGCATTGTTCAACCTGGGTGCGCAAATCGGCAACCGAGAGCTGCATGACACGCCGCACAAGGCCTTCGAACTGGGCTGGCGGCTCGCCTGTTTCGGTCTGTTCAGGCTCGCCCATGCGATGTTCCCTGCGATGGTCGAGCGCGGCGGCGGGACCTTGCTCGTCACCTCGGCCACTGCTGCCATGCGCGGCAATGCCGGACAGCATAGCCATGCCGCGGCCATGGGCGGGCGACGGATGCTATGCCAGAGCCTCAATGCCGAGTTTGCGAGCCAGGGCATTCATGTCGCGCATGTCGTGATCGATGGCTCGGTCCTCGCTCCCGATACGCTCGGCAGAATGCTGGGCGACAGTTGGGAAGCCTACAAGGCCAGCAAGGGCGTCGAAGGCATGCTCGACCCCGCTGTCCTGGCGGAGACCTATTGGCACCTTGCCCAGCAGCCGAGGAATTGCTGGACGCATGAGCTGGACGTGCGGCCCTGGACCGATATGCCCTGGTGGAACGACAATCCGCCTCCTGCGATCGACACGAAATAGTCTGTTCCAGCGCGCATTCGCACAGCGTCAAATCCTACTGGATGGAACACATGGAACAGGGTCC
>NZ_JBNKWF010000038.1:0-15241 GCF_050299635.1 Altererythrobacter sp. | reverse complement strand
GGCAATTGGGTCGTTAGCGGACATCTCAAATCCTTGCATTCGCCCGTCGCACCCGCCATCTCCCTCGCATGACCGAGACCTCTCCTCAGCCCACTCCCCCCATGAAGGCCGCCATCATTCCTGTCACGCCGCTGCAGCAGAACTGCTCGCTGATCTGGTGCACGAAGACGATGCGCGGGGCGCTGGTCGATCCGGGCGGCGATCTCGACCGGCTCAAGCTGGCGGTGGAGAAAGCAGGGGTCACGCTCGAGAAGCTGCTCGTCACGCATGGCCATATCGATCATTGCGGGCAGACCGGCGTCCTTGCCGAGGAACTGGGCCTCCCGATCGAGGGGCCGCATGAGGATGACCGCTTCTGGATCGCCCGGCTTGACGAGGATGGCGCGAAATACGGCATCCAGGGCAAGGTGTTCGAGCCAAATCGCTGGCTGAAGCAGGGCGACACGGTGACTCTGGGCGAACTAACGCTCGAAGTGATTCACTGCCCCGGCCATACGCCCGGCCATGTGGTATTCTACCACGCGCCCAGCCGCTTCGCGATTGTCGGCGACGTGCTGTTCCAGGGCTCGATCGGGCGAACAGACTTTCCCATGGGCAACCACCAGGACCTGATCGATGCGATCACGCAGAAGCTGTGGCCGCTGGGCGAGGACGTCATGTTCATCCCCGGCCACGGCCCGACCAGCACCTTCGGCCACGAGCGCAAGACCAACGCCTTTGTCAGTGATTATGCGTTATCTTGATTTCGCGACGCCCATCCGGGCGCGCGGTATCCTTTACACCCAGCCGCCGCCTACCAGCGCAGCGTAGATGCCGAGCCCCAGCAGCGTCAGCAGCGTCACGAAAACGCCGACCGTGCGGCCCCAGCCAAGGCTGCCGCCTTCCATGCCGAAGCCGTGCAGGATTCGCCCGATGAAATAGATTCCCGCGACATAGGGCAGCCACATGCCGCCTTTGCCCGCGAGTTCGATCGCACCGATCAACAGCACGACGAAGGGCGCGCTCTCGACGAAATTGGCATGTGCGCGCATCCGCCGGATCACCTTTTCGTTACCGCCGTCTCCCACGCTGACTTTCTCGGCCACACGGACCTGACCCACGCGGATCATCAACCAGATCGCAAGGATGGCGGCAGCAGCGGCAGAGCTGAGCGTAACGGGCAAAATTATCGACATTCGGGTCTCCCTCCCATTCAGGTTTCGATTTGCTACTCGTTTACGTCTTGTGTTGCAATGGCAGAGGGTTGCAACGCCGGATTTTTCCTCTATAGGCCGCGGCTTCCCCGCAAAGGCAGGGTCTGTAGAGCGCGCGCTCTTGTGCGCTATCGGTCCTTGCCCTAGAGCGGCCCACAAATTGATGTATTTATTTGAGGAACAGGTGCCGGAATGGCTGTCCCCAAGAGAAAAGTATCGCCCCACCGCCGCGGCAATCGCCGGGCACATGATTCGCTGAAGGTCGAAGCATTCCACGAATGTTCGAACTGTGGCGAGTTGAAGCGCCCGCATAACCTTTGCCCGCACTGCGGTTATTACAACGGTCGTGAGGTCGTTGCGGTCGGCCTGTAATCGACCGACGAAGCTGGAGACACGAGCATGAGCCTGCCGCGTATCGCCATTGATGCGATGGGCGGCGATGAAGGCGTGCGCGTGATGATCGAAGGCGCCGCGCTCGCACGTCGCCGTCACGACAAGTTCCGCTTCCTGCTTGTGGGCGACGAGACGCGTATCAAACGCGCGCTCGAAAGCCATCCCAACATGCGCGGTGCATCCGAAATCCTCCATTGCGAGGATGTGGTTGCTGGCGACGAACAGCCAAGCCGTGCACTGCGGCGGGCCAAGACCACATCGATGGGCCTTGCCATCAACGCCGTGAAGGAAGGCGAAGCCGGCGCTGCAGTCAGTGCGGGGAACACCGGCGCGCTGATGGCGATGAGCAAGCTGGCGCTACGCACCATGCCGGGTATCGACCGGCCTGCGCTCGCGGCACTGCTCCCGACGCTGGAAGAGCATGATGCCGTGATGCTCGACCTTGGCGCAAACACCGAAGCCAATGCGCGCAACCTGGTCCAGTTCGCGATCATGGGCGCTGCCTATTCGCGGGTCGTGAACGGGTTTGAAAAACCGCGCGTCCGCCTGCTCAATATCGGGACCGAGGAAATCAAGGGCACCGATTCCCTGCGCGATGCCGCCGCCCAGCTGCAGGCCGCCAAGGGGCTGGCGATGCAGTTTGACGGCTTTATCGAAAGCGACAAGATCAATCGCGGCCAGACGGATGTGATCGTGACTGACGGTTTCTCCGGCAATATCGCGCTCAAGGCGATCGAAGGCGCCGCGCGATTCGTCACCGATTTGCTGCGCAACGCCTTCACCAGTTCGCTGCGCTCGAAGATCGGATTCCTGGTCTCGCGACCGGCCACCGAATTGTTGCGTCACCATCTCGACCCGAACAATCACAATGGTGCGGTATTCCTGGGGCTCAACGGCGTGGTGGTGAAGAGCCACGGCAGCGCCAATGCCAAGGGCCTTGCCACGGCCGTCGAAGTTGCGGCGCGGCTGCTGGAGGACGATATCACCAACCGGATCGCACAGGATCTCGCCGAGCTCGACGAGCAATTGTGGCCCGGCGCACGCAATGGAGAAGTGCAGGCATGATTCGGTCCGCGATCACGGGTAGCGGCTCGGCATTGCCCCAGCGCTGTGTCAGCAATGAAGAGCTGGCGCGGCAGGTCGATACAAGTGACGAATGGATCGTTGAACGCACAGGCATTCGCCAGCGCTATATCGCGGGTGAGGGTGAAACCACCTCCAGCCTGGCAATCGAGGCCGCGCGCAAGGCTTGCGAAGATGCCGGCATCGACTCGAAATCCATCGACCTGATCATTCTGGCGACCGCCACGCCTGACAACACTTTCCCCGCAACCGCCACCAGGGTGCAGGACGCACTCGGCTGCAACGGTGGCATTGCCTTTGACGTCGCCGCGGTCTGTTCGGGCTTTCTCTATGCGCTTGCGACGGCCGACTCGATGCTGCGCACGGGCATGGCGAAACGCGCATTGGTGATTGGATCAGAGACATTTAGCCGGATTCTCGACTGGGAAGATCGCACCACTTGCGTGCTGTTCGGCGACGGTGCGGGGGCGGTTGTGCTGGAGGCCCGCGAGAGCGACACCGATGGCGCCGGCGTCATTTCGAGCAGCCTTCATGCCGATGGCGCGCAGCATGAACTGCTCTATGTCGATGGCGGACCGTCGACTACGCAAACGGTTGGCCATGTGCGGATGCGGGGCCGCGAAGTGTTCCGCCACGCGGTCGTCAATCTTGCCCAGGTTCTGGGCGAAGTGCTTGAAGAATCGGGGCTTTCCATTGCCGATGTCGATTGGCTTGTGCCGCATCAGGCCAATGCCCGCATCCTGGATGCGACTGCCCGCAAGCTCGGGATCGATCCCGAGAGGGTGGTGGTCACGGTCGATCGCCATGCCAATACTTCGGCGGCATCGGTGCCGCTTGCGTTTGATACTGCGCGCAAGGATGGCCGGATCAAGCCGGGCGATCTGGTGATGTTTGAAGCGATGGGCGGCGGCTTCACCTGGGGCGCCAGCCTAATCAGGATGTGAACAAGGATGGCTGACCGATTAGGTTAAGTTGCCAGTTCACTCAAAATTCTCTATACTCGTCCGACCTTTAAAGAGGGTCGCATAAAAAAGGGGAGAATGCGCATGATGCGTTCGGTGGGTACGCTGACTCGCGCTGATTTGGCCGAAACTATCAATCGCAAGATGGGCTTGTCGCGCGCCGAGTCGCTCGATCTTGTCGAATCCATTCTCGACAAGATGAGTGACGCTTTGGCGAATGGCGAAAACGTCAAGATTTCGGGTTTCGGCAGCTTCATTCTGCGAGACAAGCGTGAGAGAATTGGGCGCAATCCCAAGACAGGTGTGGAAGTGCCGATCACTCCTCGCCGCGTGATGACGTTCCGGGCAAGCCAATTGCTCAAGGAACAGATCATGAAGGGCGAATGATGGCATGAGCACTTTCGACGATGGGAAGGACGCTGAGGCGCTGCGAACCATCGGCGAGGTCAGCGAAGGATTGGGCATCAAGCCGCATGTCCTGCGCTATTGGGAGCAGCAGTTCTCGATGCTCAAGCCGCTCAAGCGCAGTGGCGGGCGGCGCTATTATCGCCCCGAGGATGTCGAACTGGTCGAGAAGATCGACCGGCTCGTCAACAGCGAAGGCTACACGCTGAAGGGTGCACATGCCGCGATTCGCGCGGGCAAGGGCGAAACCGACTCGGATCAAGCAGCGCCAACCAATCAACCCGCACCGGGCGTAACCCATGCAGAGCTGAACCTTGCGCTCGACGATGGGCCCACGGTGGCCGAGATTCTTCCGGAACTGAAAGCGATCCGCGCGCGGCTGGCTGCGATTATCGAGGCTTGAGGCCTAGGCGGGCCTTGATCCGCAGACGCCCGTGGCACAGCCAAAGAAAAATTTGCGATAATCCGCCTCAAGGCCTTCGTTGCGGAGCATTTCCGTAAAGCCGGAGGCGTTCCCGAAATTGGTTGAGTATGTTCCGATCATTGCAAAGTCTTGCGCCCCGCGAAGAAGAGTTCTTTCAACCAAGGGGAGGGCGACCTTGAGGTGAAAAAGGTACAGTGGTCTGAGCACCCAACCTCTTGGATCTGAAGCTTCAATAAAGGCGAAGCGTCCTCCTGGCTTCAGGATTCGCGCGGTCAGCTTTGCCAACGCGCTATGCTGATCGGGACAGAAGGTCTTGAGTCCGAACGTCGAAACGACAAAGTCGGCGCTCGAGGTAGGCAATTGGCTTGCAAGAACATCGTCCTCGATAAAGCGAATCCTTTCGGCTCGAATTTGGTGCAACCGATGCAGAGCGCGACGATGCATTCCCGAAGAGATATCGACTGCAGTAATGGACCTGACTTGTGGAAATCGCTTAAGCAAATGCGGCCAGACTTCTCCGGTTCCCGCCATCAAGTCATAGCCAGAGACTTGATCCTGCTTCAAGGCGAGCATCTCTGTGCATTGCCTTCGCCAAATCTCTGTAAACCCAAATGAACAGACCGTGCTGAAGGCAATGTAGCGGTTTGAGCAGCGGTCAAAGACGTCCTTGACGAAGGCCGGATCGTAAATGTCCGGCTCCGACACTATTCCGCCGCCATCAGTTCCGCTTCGCCCAGGTCCACGCTGACCAGGCGGCTGACGCCCTTTTCCGCCATGGTCACGCCGAACAACCGATGCATGCGGCTCATCGTCACCGCATTATGAGTCACGATCAGGTAGCGCGTGCTGGTCTCATGCACCATCGAATCGAGCAGGTCGCAGAAACGCTCGATATTGGCGTCGTCGAGCGGCGCGTCGACTTCATCGAGTACGCAGATCGGTGCGGGATTGGTCAGGAACAGGCCGAAAATCAGCGCGGTAGCGGTGAGCGCCTGTTCGCCGCCCGAGAGCAGGCTGAGCGATTGCAGCCGCTTGCCCGGCGGCTGGGCGAAGATCTCGAGGCCGGCTTCGAGCGGATCGTCGCTATCGATCAGCGCCAGATGCGCTGCGCCGCCCTGGAAAAGGCGCGTGAACAGCCGCTGGAAGTGCTCGTTCACTTCCTCGAACGCAGCGCGCAGCCGCTCCCGGCCCTCGCGGTTAAGATTGCCGATCGATCCGCGCAGCCGGTTGACCGCTTCGACCAGTTCGGCCTGCTCGGTCGCGCTGGCGCCGTGCTCTTCCTCGATCCGCGCCAGCTCTTCCGCCGCGACGAGATTGACGGGGCCGATCCGCTCGCGGCTGGCGGTCAGTCGGTCCATCTCCTCGGCTTCCTCGCTCGACGACCGGACCTGCTCCGCCTCGAACTCGAAACGTTCGCAAAGCAAGGGCGGCGGGCACTGGAAGCGTTCGCCCGAAATGCGCGCCATCTCGCCCCGGCGTGCCTCTTCGTTTTCAGCCCGTGCTGCCAGGCCAGCGCGCGATTCGCGGGCGGTGGCGAGTGCTTCATTGGCTTCGGCAAAGGCGCGGTCGGCTGTGTCGACCTTGCCTTGTGTAGCAGCGACGACTTCCTCGGCTGCAGCCAGTTCCTCGCCGAGCTTGGCCCGCATTACGTCACCTTGCTCGATTTCCGCCATCAGCCCGGCGGGTTTGGCGGCCATGACCGCGCGTTCCTGATCGATCTCCTCGAGCCGATTGGCGGTGTCGGCCATGCGCGCGGCGGCTTCGCCCGAGCGCGCTTCCCAGTTCGCCTTGTCGGCGCGCTGCGCTGCGGTGCGTTCGCGTGCCACGGCGAGGCCCTGATCATGCGCGGCAAGTTCGGCGGCGGCGGCCTGCACGGCGGACTTGGCAGCTTCGTGCTTGGCCTGCGCGGCTTCCAGCGTGGCGCGACCAGTATCGGGCGGGGGCAGGGCAGAACGTTTTTCCTGCGCCGCGGCGAGTTCGCTTTCGGCCTGCGAAAGCTGTTCGGCCAGATCCTGCTCGGCGCTGGCAAGTTCCTCCAACCGCGCGGCGAGCCGTTCGCGCGCGGCCTCCGCCTGGTCGAGAGCACGCAGTGCCTGGCGCTCGTCTTCGGACGCTTCGGCAATGCCGCGTTCCTGGGCGACCAGATCGGTCTGGAGCGCGGTCAACGCAGAACGCGCTTCATCTTCCTCACGGGCGGAGTTTTCCGCCGCTGCGCGCAGGGCAGGGAGCTGCTGTTCCAGTTCGGCGAGGCGGTTTGCGGCTTCGAGCCGGGCCGCTTCCGCCGCGCCTTCGCCGCGTGCGACAAAGCCGTCCCAGCGGCGCAAATGCCCGCCGCGCGTGACGAGCCATTCGCCCGCGCCGAGTTCGCGCCCGTCGTCATCTTCAGTGAAATGGACCAGCGCCAGCCGTGCTTTGAGCTCGTCCGGGCATTGTTTGACATGCGCGAGAATGCTGCCAGCCACGGGCTTGCGATCCGCGCTCCCGGTCCAGAATCGCCCGTCGTCTCCATCGCCGGGCTTGCCCAGTGGTGACTTGGCGTCGCGGCCCAGCACAGCCGCAATCGCGCGCTCAAAACCGGGTTCGACACCAAGCCGATCGAGCGCGGTCGGCAACCCCTTGCGCTGTTCGGCCTGCCTGGCGCGCGCATCGCGGTCGCGCGCGAGTGCCTGATGCTCGCGCTCGACACCGGCCAGTTCAGCCCTGGCGGTCGCGAGAGAGCTCGCCGCTTCGTCGCGTTTTGCCTGCAAATCTGCCTTCCGGGCCTGGGCATCGGCCAGCTTGGCGCGCAAATCGTCGAGCGCCTTGGCTGCCTTGTCGGCATTCTCCTGCGCGAGGCGCACGGCCTCATCGGGGTCGCCCACTTCGCTCAATTCGGTACGCAGGCGCTGCTGCCGCTCGGCTTCACTACGAAGGCGGCTGAGGCGCGTTTCGGCCTGAGCGATCTCTGCTTCCGCGACGCGCCACTCGGCCTCTACCCCGGCATGGTCGGCAGTCGCCTTGGCCAGCGCCAGCTCGGCAGCGCGGCTGGCGCGTTCGGTATCCTCGGACTTGGCCGCAAGCGCGGGGCGGCGCGCTTCATCTTCTTCGAGCGCCTTGATGTTAGCACCGATCTCGCGTTCGAGCCGCGCCAGCGCTTCTGCGGCATCGCGCGTCATGCGGTCGGCATTGCCGCGATCTTCCTCCAGCCGTTGCTTCTGCCGGTCGAGATCGGCGAGCCGCTGTTCGGCAGCTTCGAGCTGGCTGGTGAGCGCGGCCATGCGGTGCCCATGCGCGCTGGCATCGTCACGCCGGTCGGTCAGTTCCTCGCGCGCTTCGGCGAGAGCCGCTGCTGCTGTGTGCTGCGCCTTTTGCGCTTCATCGGCGGCCTGCTTGGCGGTGGCCACGCGCTCGTCAGCCGCCTTGGCCTGAGCGCGCGCCTCGTCGGCAGCGGCGGCGGCATCGCGCCAGCGGGCATAGAGCAGCCGCGCTTCGGCAATCTTGATATCTTCGGAAAGCTTCTTGTAGCGCTCTGCCTGCTTCGCCTGCCGCCTGAGCGCGGACATCTGCGAATCCAGCCCCGCCATCAGGTCTTCGAGCCGTTCGAGGTTCTTCTCTGTCGAGCGCAGCTTGCTCTCGGCGTCCTTGCGGCGGACATGCAGGCCCGCGATCCCGGCTGCCTCTTCCAACATCGCGCGGCGCTCGGCGGGCTTGGCTGCGATGACCTGCGCGATCTTGCCCTGGCTGACGAGAGCGGGGCTATGCGCGCCGGTCGCCGCATCGGCGAAGGTCAGCGCGACATCCTTGGCCCGTACGTCGCGCCCATTGACGCGATAGGCGCTGCCCGCGCCGCGTTCGATCCGGCGGGTAACTTCCAGTTCCTCGCCGCGATCGTCCTTTGCCTGCAGCACGACTTCGGCAAAGTCGCGCGGTGGGCGCGATTCGGTACCGGCAAAGATGACATCTTCCATTCCGCCCGAACGCATCGATTTGGGCGAGTTTTCGCCCATGACCCAGCGGATCGCTTCGAGCAGGTTGGACTTGCCGCAGCCGTTGGGGCCGACGACACCGGTCAGGCCGGGCTCGACACGCAGTTCAGCAGGCTCGACGAAGCTCTTGAAACCGCTGAGCTTGAGCCTGCTGATTTCCATTGCGTGCCTTACCCCCCTTCTGGCCTGCGCTTACCGCGCGCCGGCCCTTTGCAGCGCCGCTTCGACCTGCGGCCACGAGCGTTCGGTGCTTGATAGTTCAAGCCGCTTACCGTTGATTTCAAAAGTCGGCGTGCCAGTTACTTTGTCATCCTGCGCGTAGGTCCGCGAGAGTTCTGCCAGGTTCTCGAGTGAGGGCCAATCGGCCAGGCAGGTTTTGGCCTGGTCTTCGCTCAACCCGCGCGCGGCGAAGAAATCGAACAGGTCGGCTTTCTGGCCAAAGGCCACGAAGCGCTGGTCCTCAGGCAGTTTCAGCGTCGCCTGCAGCCCTTGCTGATCGGCATAGGCGCGGTTCTGAACGTCCTGCAAATTGGCCCAGATCTGATCGGACAGCGGGATCGCTGCCTCAGGCCGGCCACAGCCAATCAGCCGTGTCAGCGCCAGATCGAGTGGGCCGTGAATGATGAAGCTGCGGAATTCGAAGCTTACGCGCCCAGTCGCAACATATTCGCTCTGGAGCGATTCCGATCCGTCGACCGAAAATGCCGCGCAGCCAGGGCAGGTGAGCGAGCCATATTCGACCAGCTTGATCGGCGCATCGGGATTTCCTTGCAGATATCCGCCCCTGTCGGTGACAGTGACCACATCGGTCCAGGCCTGGCCTTCGGGCGGGGCGACCGCAGCGACCGGTTCGCTCAAGGGCGTGTCGGCTCCTCCTTCGCCAGAATTGCAAGCCGCCAGGGTCAGTGCGAGCGCGCCTGCCAGCGAGGATGCGAGGATACGGCGAGTAATCGTCATGGTGGAGTTCGTCCTTTGGTTCGAAATTGGGAGGCTATACGAAGGTTTTTGCAGGGTGAAGCGCGCCGGGCAGCTATCCACAAGCGTGTCCACGGTTAGGTTATTGAGCGGCGTTACCCTTTAAGGCGGCATCGAGGCGAGGCTGGAGCGCTTGCCAGCTATGTGCACCGTCCAGAAGCTTGCCATCGAGCACGAAGCTGGGCGTGCCACGAATGCCGAAAAGCATCGCGTGATCAGAGGAAGCGGTGGCGAGCGCCTGTGCCTTGGTGTCGTCATTCAGGCAGCGGTCCAGATCGGTAATGCGGTACCCACGCGCTTCCATCAGCTTGTAGAATCCGAAATCGCTGGCAATCGCACGGCGCGCGGCGGCGTGATCGGGATTGGTCCAGCGGTTTATCTGCGCCTGCGTGGCGCGTTGAGCGATCGGGAGCCAATCGCCCTGACTGTACATGATGGCGTTGTGATTGAGCGGGAATTTCTTCGGATCCCCGCAATTGGTCATCATAGCAGCGGTCAGGTCGATCGGATCGCGCAGCAAGTGCCGAATTTCGACCGAGAACCTGCCGTCGTGGATATATGCCAGTTTGAGCGCGGGATCGCCCTGGCGCGCGAAGTCGGCGCAATGCGAACAGGTATAGCTCACGTATTCGGTCAGCTTGTGTTCCGCATCTGGGTTTCCGATCCGGTGTCCGCCGTCGGTTTCGACGATTGTGGCATTCCAGTCGGGCCGGTTGTTGGCCCCGGTGAGGACCAGCATTCCGGCAAGCAGCGCCGCTTTCAAAATCTTCACTTCGCTTCGTCCTCCTTGTCGCCTTCCGCTTCACCGATGCTGCGCGCAAGCGATTCCAGCACTGTGCGCAGCTCTGGATCGCCAATATCGCGCAGGCTGTCACCCAGCTCCATCGGAATGGGCTTCAGCGACGGCGGCGATTTGGGGCGGGTTTCAGCATCCCTTGGCTTAACCTCGCCTTGCCGCAATTTGACCCGGGATACTGCATTATAGCCGAAGAAGCGGTTCACCCGCTCAGTAATCTCGGGGATGACCTGCTGGATCAGCGGAGCGTGGGCCGGTTTTACTACCAGTTGCAGAATGCCTTCGGATTTCTCGCCTGGCGGAAAGCGGATCGCTTCTGGCATGCAGACCCGCGCATGTTGCTCGCCAACGATTTCGGGCCAGCGCGTGACGATTGAGCTTTGCACGAAGCCGAAACGGCGAAAGGCCGTGCGCCCGATCTGCGGCATCAACTCGCCAATGGGCTTGGCACCGCCGCCGCGCGGGCGCTCAAACGGTTTAGCGGTTTTCTTTCCACCCTTGCTGGTGGGCTTTATGGGTTTGTCCCGTTCCATTGGACCGCAGCCAATGCCATAGCCACGCCGTGACCGCCAGCGACAAGACCATCGATCCGGGCATTTCTGGCCGATTGCTCGACTGGTATGACGCCCATGCGCGGGTGCTGCCCTGGCGCGCGCCGCCGGGCGAGCCCCCGCCTGATCCCTATCGCGTGTGGCTGAGCGAAGTGATGCTCCAGCAAACCACCGTATCTGCGGTGAAGCCCTATTTCGCGAGATTCGTCGAGGCCTGGCCCGATGTCGATGCGCTGGCCGCCGCAGATGAAGCCGAGGTGATGAGCGCCTGGGCGGGACTGGGCTATTATTCGCGGGCGCGAAATCTGGTCAAATGCGCTGCGGAAGTGGCGGCGCGTGGCGGGTTTCCGCAGAGCGAAACAGAGCTGCGCAAGCTGCCGGGACTGGGCGCCTATACCGCTGCCGCCGTTGCCGCGATTGCCTTTGGCGAGCGCGCGGTGGTGGTCGATGCCAATGTCGAGCGGGTTGTGGCGCGGCTGTTCGCTATCGAGGAGCCATTGCCCATTGCGCGCAAGGCCATTCGCGAGCGCGCCGACGCGATCACGCCGCACAAACGGGCCGGCGATTTTGCGCAGGCCATGATGGATCTGGGGGCGACGATCTGCACGGCGCGCGATCCCAAATGCCTACTCTGCCCCTTGGCGGACCAATGCGAAGGCAAGCGCAGCGGCGATCCGGCGCTATTGCCGATCAAACCGGCGAAGAAAGCACGGCCGCAGCGCAAGGGGCGTGCCTATTGGATCGAAAGGGACGGTGCGGTCTGGCTGGTCCAGCGACCGGGCAAGGGCATGCTGGGCGGAATGCGCGCTCTGCCCGACGACGGCTGGACCGCGCGCACGGACGGTTCGGGCAATCCGCCTCTCGCTGGCGAATGGGCCTCTCTGGGCGTGGTGCAGCACGTATTCACACACGCCGCGCTCACGCTGGAGGTCATGCGCTATTGCGGCAAGGATACGCCGCAGGGGCAAGGCGATTGGTGGCCTGTCGACCGGATTGACGAAGCGGGGTTGCCGACGCTCTTTGCCAAGGCCGCGCGGCTGGCGCAGGCGCAGGCAGGCTAGATCAAGCCACCACCCAGGCTCAGGCGTACAACCGCGATCAGGCCGACCACCAGGCAGAAATTGCGCCCGCCGCGGCTCGACGATAGCTGGCCGAGCCCGATGCCAAGCGCGACCAGCGGCAGCGCGATCCAGTTGAGCGCTCCGAGTAGCGGGATTTGGGCCGGGATCACGATCACCAGCGAAACGATACCGATGAGAATGGATAAGAGATTCAGCATGTGTCTTATATGGATAGCACACCATGCTTTGACAAGTGGCGATTGACCACTGATCTCGCTTCCCCCAAACACGCAAGCCCTTGAAAGCGGAGAAGGACGGTTTGATGGCGTTTCGGGAGTTTGATTCTGTGCAGGTCTCGCGCCGCAGCCTGTTTCGCTCCACAGCATATCTTGCAGCGGGTGGCGCGATAGCGACTCTGCCGTTCGGGGCGGAATTGCTCGCCAGGGTTGAGACTAGCGCATGGCCCAATCTGGCTTCGACGATCGACAGCTATGTCTCCGCCGGCAAGGTCGCCAATATGGTGGCCGTGATTGGCAGCGGGCAGGACTCGCCGCAGAAAATCGCGCAGGGTGGGCAGGGCTTCGGCCGTTCCTCCGCTCCTGCCGGGCTCGACACGCTCTATCGCATCTATTCGATGACCAAGCCGATCACCGGCATGGCCGCGATGATCTGTATCGAGGACGGGTTGATGTCACTCGACCAGCCGGTGGCCGATTTCCTGCCCGGTTTCGCCAATATGCGCGTTCTCAAACAGGCAGACGGGCCGCTCGACCAGACCGTGCCTGCCGAACGTCCGATCACTATCCGCAACCTGCTGACGCACACTGCCGGGCTGGGGTATGACATCATCACGAAGGGGCCACTGCTCAAGGCGTATCAGGCCAGCGGGATCGTCGGCGGTCAGGTGAGCCGGATACCGATTCCCGGCTTTACCAATGCCAAGCCTGCGCCCGGCCTGAAGGTGTGGGCCGACCGGCTGGCCAAACTGCCGTTGATCGCCCAGCCGGGCGCGAAGTGGAGCTATTCGGTCGGTCTCGACCTGATGGGCCGGGTAATCGAGGTCGCCACCGGGCAGACGCTCGACGCTTTCTTGCAGCAGCGCATCTTCGAACCGTGCGGGATGGACAGCAGCTGGTTTCAGGTTCCCGAAAGCGAGGCCCATCGCCTCTCGGACAATTACGGCATATTGAACGGCGTGCCGCTGCCGATCGATGTAGCCAGCAGCTCGGTCTATCTCGACAAGCCGCCGATCATCTGGGGCGGTTCCGGGCTGGTCTGCAGCCCGCGCGACTACGACCGCTTCCTGGAGATGGTGCTCGGTTATGGCAAGATAAACGGCCGCCGCGTGATGAGCGAGACTGCAGTGCGCGTCGGCACGTCGAACATCCTCCCAGAAGGTGCGGATCTGTCGGGAAGCTTCGTCGCTGGGCAGGGTTTCGGCGCGGGCGCACGTGTGGCCGATGGCACATATGGCTGGGGCGGCGCGGCAGGGACGCTGGGCATGGCGGATTTCGGCAATGGCATCCGTGCTGGCCTGTTCACCCAATTCATGCCAGCTGAGGCCTATCCCGTGACGCGGGATTTCCGGGCTGCGCTTATCAAGGACTTGCAGGTGCGCGCGCATGGCTAATCCGGGACCGATTGCCTTTGCCGGATCGCCGGTCGACCGCGCGGACCATGTCCGTGCCGATCCTGAGCGGCTTGCCTCGCTGACCAATTGGAAGGCGCGGCTGCTGGCGCTCGACGGGTTGTTCCCGTCGCTCGACGATGCCGGGCGGCTGGCCTGGACATCGCTAGCCGATGCGCCGGAAAACGCCGAACTGGTGTTCCTGGGCTTGCTGGACGAGAAAGCATGTTTCGCCGCCGTGCCGAAGCAGGGCGATGCCAGCCCGCGCATGGCCAACCCCCGGCTCTGGGCGCTGATGGCTTCGCTCGAACCGGGCGATCTGGCGCTTTATGGCGGCGCGCGGAGCCTGGTCGACTGGCACGCGCGGCATCGCTTCTGCGCTCAATGCGGTGCAAATACGCGGCCTGCAAAGGGCGGCTGGCAGCGCGATTGCCCGAAGGACGATGGTGGATGCGGCGCGCAGCATTTTCCGCGCACCGATCCTGTCACGATCATGCTGGTCGAGCATCAGGGGCGGCTGATGCTGGGCCGCGGTCTCGGCTGGCCCGAGGGTCGCTTCTCTGCGCTCGCCGGATTTGTCGAGCCGGGCGAAACGATCGAGGAAGCGGTCGCGCGCGAAGTTTTCGAGGAATCGGGCGTGCGCGTGCGCGATGTGTCCTATGTCGCCAGCCAGCCTTGGCCGTTCCCCAGCCAGCTCATGATGGGCTGCCATGCCTATACGGATGATGACGCGCTCGACATTGATACCACGGAAATGGCCGAAGTATGCTGGTTCACGCGCGAAGAGGTAGCGGCCTCGATGGCGGGCGACGGCCCGTTCATAACTCCGCCGCCTCACGCAATCGCGCATCATCTGCTAAGCTGGTGGCTGGAGAAGGGATGATGGCAGACCCGCAACCTATGACAATCGACATCTGGTCCGACGTGATGTGCCCCTGGTGCGCGATCGGATACGGCCAGCTGACCAAGGCGCTGGGTGAACTGGAGGGAGAGATCGAGGCGCAGGTCCGCTGGCACGCTTTCGAACTCAACCCTGACATGCCGCCCGAAGGCGAAGGACAGGAAGCGCACCTCCAGCGCAAATACGGCCGCCCCGCGGAAGAAGGCGCGAAGATTCGCGCGCAGATGAGGTCGATCGCCGAAGGGGCGGGCGTCTCGCTCGATTACGAAGGTGAGGGCGAGGCCCCCTCTCCGATGATGTGGAACACGCGCGATGCGCACAAGCTGCTGACCTGGGCGCTGGAAGAGGCTGGCCCGGAGGTGCAGACGCAGCTCAAGCTCGCGCTGTTTCGCGCCCATTTCAATGAGCGAAAGAACGTTTCCGATCACGAGGTCTTGCTCGATGTCGCGGCAAGCACCGGCTTGCATCGCGAAGCGGCCAAGGCTGCGCTGGCCGATGAAGCGCTCGAAGCGCGTGTTGTGGCGGAAGAGCGGCAGGCGTGGGACATGAATATCTCGGGCGTTCCCGCAATGGTGGTGAACGGCAAGTTCCTGATTCCCGGCGCGCAGTCGCCCGAGACCTATGTCGATGCGCTGCGCCGTGTGGCGGAGAAAGAAACGGTGTGAGCGACTGGCTCCCTCGAACGGCTGTCATCACCGGCGGGGCGAGCGGGATAGGGTTTGCCATAAAGCGCGGTTGGAGCCGCTGCTTGCGGCCTATGAGCGTTAGGCTCCGCGCGACGTGGGCAATGGCGCCTATGACGTGCGCGATGTGATCGTCGCGATGTGATCGCCGCGATGATAAGCCAGCAGAAGCGGCGGTGAAATATCTGGATGATCGTTTTGTCCGCTAACGACCCAATTGCG
>NZ_JBNKWF010000037.1:0-15415 GCF_050299635.1 Altererythrobacter sp. | reverse complement strand
AGCCGAAATCGTGGAGGCGGGCGGAGATTGCAGTCCCGGCGGCATCCCGATCGCCCAGCTCTTCGAGACTTTTCGCGATTTGTAGCCTCTGCGTCTCGGCATCGATGTGCCAGACGCTACCCGGAAATATTTCCGATCCGATCACGCCGCCATCGAAGAAGCATCGGTCTGGATCGGCGGTTTGGAAATCGGCGATCAGGACCGGCACATTCCGGAAGGCAACTCCGCCGATCGTCAGCCGATCGACAATCGCAATGTCGGTCGTGACTTTCCTGCCGTTGGCATCACGCCCGGTGTTCGTACCGATGACTTCGAGACTGAGTTCATCGGCCAGATTGCGCGAGATCAAGCTGGGCGAACCGGTGTCGAACACGAACTGGCGTTCGACACCGTTGAGGCTCGCGTGGATTGCGAGTTTGCCCATGTGCGGAACCAAGACAACGCTCGTGGCATTCTCGTCCCGCTCAACGGCAATCGGCTGTTGCAGGGCAGCAGCGGCCTCGGGTGTCATTTGCGCATATGCTTGCCCGGCGATGGCGATAGGCGACAGGGAAAACAGGAATGCAGCAACCCGCAATTTCATCGAATGGTCTCCGGCTTTGGTGGCGGCTCAGCGTTCACCTGCAATGGCCAGCCTGAATTTGGCCTTAGCTCCAATGATTTCTGCCCAAGGCCGCGAATGGGTCGATCAATGATGTTCGGATCGGCCGCATTCCGGGGCATTTCCTACTGGGTGCCGACGGGTTATTTGCGGTGAAGCTCTTTCCAACTGTCCACCTTGTCGCCTCAGGCCCGCTGATCGGTTAAAATCGCACAGATTGCCGCCAAAGGTTTTCGTCCTTTGGACCGTGTTCCATGTGTTCCATCCTGTTGGATTTGCCGGGCCGGTCCCCGGCTCGAACGGCTCAGCTCAGTGGCCCCTTGGCAAAATCCTCGCGCGTGATCTCGAACACCACATGGCGCAAAACCTGCCCACCATGCTCGACTTCCTGAGTAAGATCAGTGAGTCGTCCACCGATCTTCTCCATCGCCTTGCGGCTGCGCCAATTGCTTGCGCCCACGCGAAACAACACGCGCGGCACGCTTTCCAGCGCGTGGCGCAGCATCAGCCGCTTCATCTCCGCATTGAAGCCGCTGCCCCAATGCTCGCGGGCAATGAAGGTCCAGCCGATTTCGATTGCGTTGCCATCGAACGAAGTCGGGCGGTATTGCGAGCTGCCCGCTATTCGGCCGCTGGGCCGGTCGATTGCCACCAGAGCGCCCTCATGGCTTAGCGCTTCGTTGAAGAAGGGAGTGAAGACTTCCGGCTTCCAGCGGGTCTTGACCGGATGCTGTTCCCACAGCTGCTCGTCGCCGGCGATCCGGGCCAAATCCGCACGGTCCTCCTCGCGCAGCGGCCGCAGTTCGACCAGCTCGCTTGCAAGCGTGGGCTGGCGGTTCACCGCATCTCTGCCCTGTCAGCCAGTCACCGCCGCAACGGCGTCGATGAACTTGCGGATATTGCCCATGTGCAGCCCGGCAATGTTGATGCGGCCCGATCCGGCCATGTAGATTGCGTGATCTTCGCGCAATTGCTTGACCTGTTCGGGCGTCACCGGGAGCATGCCGAAGAGGCCGTTCTGGATCCCCAGCGGCCTCAGATCGACGCTTCCTGCCATTCCGGCATCGGCCAGGACGCCACGGACCTTACGCATACGCTCACGCATCTGGGTTAGCTCGTCGAGCCAGTTCTCAACCAGCGAGGGATCGCGCAGGATCAGCCGCACCGCCGCGCCGCCGTGATCGGGCGGCATCGACCATGCTGCACGCGCCAGCGCATTGGCGTTGCTGAACACGGTATCGAGGCCATCGGGCGTTTCGGTCATGGCGTAGAATGCGCCCACGCGGTCACGATAGAGGCCGAAGTTCTTGTCGCAGCTATAGGCGACGAATGCTTCCGGCACCGCGCCGAGCACGCGGCGCAGGCCATAAGCGTCTTCTTCCATGCCCTGGCCCAGCCCCTGATAGGCAGCGTCGATGATCGGGAAGATGCCCTTTGCCGCGATCGCCTCTGCAATCGTGTCCCATTCCTCATCGGTATAGTCGATACCGGTGGGGTTGTGGCAGCAAGCGTGGAGCAGCACGGAATCGTTCGGCCCGGCACTCTCGATCGCCGCGAGCAGCGCCTCGACATTGGCGGTCCCATCCGGGCATGCATGTTTGAACGGCACGACTTCCAGCGCGATGTCCGCCAGGATCTGGCCGTGGTTGGGCCAGCTCGGCGTGCCCATGTGGAGCCGCTCGACGCCCGCCTTCTGGGCAAGTGCGACCGCGAGCCGAACCGCACCCGTGCCGCCAGGGGTCTGCATACCCTGGATCCGGCCGCCCATGGTCGGGTCGTCCTTGCCGAAGATATAGGGCTTGAGCGCGTTGACGAAGCCCATATCGCCCTCAGGACCGAGGTAGGCCTTGGTCTCCTGCTCTTCGACAAGCTTGCGCTCGGCGGCCTTGATCGCGCCGAAGACGGGCGTATCGCCCTGCCCCGTGCGATAGACACCGACGCCAAGGTCGATCTTGTCGGGCCGTTCGTCGGCGCCATAGAGTTTGATCAGCGCAAGCAGCGCATCGGGCGATTGGGGAGCGAGTCGTTCAAGCATGGCGGCGTCCCCATGCATCCAGAGAAGAAAGGCCGCAACAGGCTTTTGCCTTGTCACGGCCAAAGAATGCGTACCCGAGGGGTCTGCAACCCTAGAACGGCAGCCAGCGCTGCTTCTTGGAGAACTTCATATAGCCCGCGTTCACACCCAGGCGCAGGCCGGCGCCCATGCGGATCGGGATCAGCACCACATCGCCCTTGCGCAAATAGCTGGCGGTCAGCCCGCCCACGACATAGGCTTGCCCTTCCCCGGCGGGATAGCGCTCGTACAGTTCTTCGCTGTCATACAGATTATAGACGAGCACGAAGGTGTTGGCCGCATTGGCGCCCACGTCGAATCCGATCGAGGGGCCGGTCCAATAGACCTTGCGCTCGCCTTCGACTTTGTGATGCAGCGTGCCCGATCCATAACGCACGCCGACGGCAAAGGCCCCGCCGGCTTCGCGGCCCACGATATAGGCATTGGGCTCGCCCTGTTTGGCCAGCATCTTCTCGATCATCCGCGCAAGCCCTTCGGCGCCCTTGCCAAACACGCCCTCGGCAGCACCGATCAGATCGTCTTCGCCATAGGTGTCGCTCGTAGCATTCGCAGCCAGCGCTCCTGTCGCGGGCTGGGCTTCGGCATTCTGCGCCTCTTCGGTTCCCGTCACCTGTTCCTCTGACCAGTCGGCCACGGATTCTGTAGCAGGCGGCTGCGAGCTGTAGGTCACGACGTCATCGGATGCGGGATCGGCTGACAGCTCCTCGCTGGGCGAAGCCTGCGCTTGCGCTTCCTGCGGTGCTTCCAGATCGCCATCGATCACGTCGCCATAGGCCGCATCGGGATCGATCGTTTCCACTTCCTGCGCAGCGAGCGGCATGGCTGCGAAGGAGAGCATTCCCGCCAGTGCCAGCACGGCCGATCTTGCGAAACCCGAATATGCGGTCATTTTCCCGTCCTTCCGGCCCATTGCGGACCTCTGCAGCCAAAGAAGAATCCTTTGCTGGGGGAACCACAATTGCGCGTCGGTGAACCGAATCGAAAATGCGGCGAGTCGAGTCTTGAGCGAGGTGGATCGGTTCGTCCGGCGGCATAGGCGCTTTTTTCTCAGAACGGGTTGCCGCGTTAACTCCGCATCATTATAGCGCGCCTCTCGCAGCCATGATGCGTCGTGCGGAGACGTGGGTGAGTGGCTGAAACCAGTTCCCTGCTAAGGAACCATACCCTATCGGGTATCGAGGGTTCGAATCCCTCCGTCTCCGCCACCGACTTTCGACAGAGACCGACCGCGCTGGCGTTCAGCTTTCCTGGGCAATCAGCAGCATGCTGTCTCCCGAAACTGAGCCGCCCCCTGCCAGTGAGCCATATCCGACCGAGCCTGGTTCGAGTTCGCCTGCAGCTGTTGCAAGCGCGCCCTTGACCGGAACGATGTAGCAGGGCCGCTCTCCAAGGCTTTCGAGATCCGTCGGGCCCTGTGCCTGCAAGATGCGAAAATGCGGCCCATCGAACAGCAGATGCAGTCCGGGTTCTTGCGAAAGATGCCCTTGTGCCCCGTCATAAACGCTCGGGTTTGAGACCGCGATCCCGTCGTCCAGATGCAGCTCGCGCGGGCGGCCATAGTCATAGAGGCGATAGGTGACGTCGGCATTCTGCTGGATTTCAACCAGTCGCACACCCGCCCCGATCGCATGGACCGTACCCGGCGCGATATGGAACCAGTCACCGGGCTTCACCGGTTTCCAGTCGAGAAGATCCTCGATCTCGCCCGAAAGCGAGGCGGCGCGCAATTCCTCATGTGACAGGCTCTTCGTCAGCCCGATGCCAAGCCGCGCGTCGCCCTGAGTCTCAGTGACGATCCAGCATTCTTCCTTGCCGGAAGCAAGACCGCGGGCACGCGCCTGCTCGTCATTGGGATGCACCTGAACCGAGAGCTTTTCCGAGGTGAACAACCATTTGCACAGCAGCGGAAGAGGTGCATCGGCCCGGTCGAACCAGACCTCGCCCAGCTTGCCCTCAGGCGCGCCGAAAGCAGCGGGAACATCGCTCTGCCCCCACGGCTTTTCGACGAAATGGCGTGGAAGAATCTCCAATGACACTCAGTGAACCTCAGTTGATCAACAAACGGCCGACTCGCGAGGAGGTGGTATCGGGGGCACCGGGCGATCGCAATCCTGCCTTGAGCATATCATCTAGTGATGCGTCGCTCCGCCCGCGCCGCGCGGCACGCGGATACTCTCGACCAGCGCATCGATCTCCGCAGGCGGTCGGGCAGTGAGCCGCGCCACTGCGATCGCCACCGCGAAATTGATAAGCATGCCGATCACTCCGATCCCTTCGGGCGAAATCCCAAACAGCCAGTTCTCGGGCGTGTTGGCATCCGGCGCCCATAGTTTGAACCAGGCGATATAGAGGAAGGTGAAACCGAGTCCCGAGATCATGCCGGCGATCGCGCCTTCGCGGTTCATCCTCTTGGTGAAGATGCCCATGAAGATCGCCGGAAAGAGCGAGGCTGCGGCGAGGCCGAACGCGAAAGCTACCACCTGTGCCACCCAGCCGGGCGGATAGATGCCCAGGATGCCTGCGACCACAATAGCGGCGCTGGCGGCGAGTCGTGCAGCAAGCAGCTCACCCTTCTCGGTAATGTCCGGTTTGAAGGTGTGGCGGAGCAAGTCGTGGCTTACCGCGGTCGAGATCACCAATAGCAAGCCCGCAGCGGTCGATAGAGCCGCGGCCAACCCGCCCGCCGCCACCAATGCGATGACCCAGCCGGGCAAAGCCGCGATTTCGGGATTGGCGAGCACCATTATGTCGCGATCGAGATAGACCTCGTTCGCATTGTCGGTCGCGGCATTGTCCAGCAGCCGCTCACCCGACTTGCCCTCGCCTTCAGGCGTATATTCGGGCGCGCCGACGAAGGGATCGCCCGGCCCATATTGCATTCGCCCGTCGCCATTCTTGTCGCGAAAGGCGATCAGTCCATTGGCTTCCCAGTTCTTGAACCAGGCCGGCGCCTCCGCATAGGCGGTGCCGCTCACGCTTTCGGTGAAATTGATTCGCGCGAAAGCAGCCACCGCAGGTGCAGTCGTGTAGAGCATGGCGATGAAGACCAGCGCCCAGCCAGCCGATTTGCGTGCATCCGACGCCTTGGGCACGGTGAAGAAACGCACGATGACATGCGGCAGGCCCGCTGTGCCGATCATCAGCGCGGCGGTAATGCAGAACACGTCTATCATCGACTTGCTGCCGTCAGTGTAGGCAGGAAAGCCCATGTCGACGAGCGAGCGGTCAAGCTTCGCCAGGACATGCAGGCCCGACCCATCGGAGACCACGGATCCCAGCCCCAACTGCGGCACGGGATTGCCGGTGATCAGCATCGAAATGAAGATTGCCGGGACGAGATAGGCGAACATCAACACGCAATATTGCGCCACCTGGGTATAGGTGATGCCCTTCATCCCGCCCATCACGGAATAGATGAACACGATACCCATGCCGATCAGCACGCCCACCGTAACGTCGACTTCCAGAAAGCGGCTGAAGACGATCCCCACGCCGCGCATCTGCCCTGCAATATAGGTGAAGCTGATGAAGATGAGGCAGATCACCGCTACCGTGCGAGCGAGTTTTGAATAGTAGCGTGTGCCAATGAAGTCCGGCACGGTGAACTGGCCGAATTTGCGCAGATAGGGCGCCAGCAACAGCGCCAGCATCACATATCCGCCGGTCCAGCCCATCAGATAGACAGAGCCGTCATAGCCGAGGAATGCGATCAGCCCTGCCATGGAGATGAAACTTGCGGCGCTCATCCAGTCGGCAGCGGTAGCCATACCGTTGACCACCGGGTTCACATGGCCGCCAGCAACGTAGAATTCATCGGTCGAGCGGGCGCGGCTCCAGATCGCGATACCGATATAGAGCGCAAAGCTCATGCCGACGAAGAGGTAGATCAGTGTTTGCGTTTCCATCGTCCCGCCCTCAATCGTCATCCACGCCGTGTTCGCGATCGATGCGGTGCATCTTCCATGTGTAGAAGAATATCAGCGCGATGAAGACGTAGATCGAACCCTGCTGGGCAAACCAGAAGCCAAGCGGGAAACCCCCGATTGTGAACTGGTCGAGGAACGGGCGGAACAGGATTCCCGCGCCGAAGCTGGCCAGGAACCAGATCGACATCAATATGCCAAGAAGCCGCAGATTGGCGTGCCAATATCCGCGCGCATTCACTTCGTCAGGATTCTCGCCTTGCTGGTCCATGCCTGCATCTCCCCAAAATCTATTGTCAGAGTTAATGGAGCGAGGCTGCGGGACAATGCAATCCCGGAATCATTATATCTTGGGAAAAACCTGCCAGCTCTCAGCCTTCGTGGCCGTGTTCCTTGCGGGCGATCTCGTGCAGCCAGGCTGCGTGCTGGGGCGCACGTTTGGTCTGGCTCCATTCCTCCAGCATCAGGGGAGCGACGCGCTTCAGCTCGGCATATTGCTCGTCCGTGCCGATATCGGCGGCCAGTTCGATCCGGTGACCATTGGGATCGAAGAAATAGATCGACTTGAAAATGCCGTGATGCGTCGGGCCGAGCACGTCCACACCCTGCGCCTCGATATGCGCCTTGGCGGCCAGCAATTCCTCTTCCGATGCGACCCGAAAGGCCAGATGCTGGACCCATGCCGGCGTCTTCTCGTCTCGGCCCATTTCCGGCTGATTGGGCAATTCGAAGAAAGCCAGTACATTGCCGTTCCCCGCGTCGAGGAAGACATGCATGTAGGGATCGTACTCGCCAGTAGAAGGCACGTGGTCCTCGGCAAAGGCAGTGGTGTAATCCATGCCGAGCACGCGGCCGTACCACTCTACCGTCTCCTTCGCGTCCTTGCAGCGATAGGCGGTGTGGTGGATGCCGGCGAGTTTGACTGGGCTGTCGCTCATTCGGCGGGTTCCTTCGCATCGACGTCCAGCACGCCGCGCCTGATCTGGTCACGCTCCATGCTTTCGAACAGCGCCTTGAAATTGCCTTCGCCGAAGCCGTCGTCACCCTTGCGCTGGATGAACTCGAAGAACACCGGGCCGACCTGCGCCTCGGCAAAGATCTGCAGCAGCAGCCGCGGCTTGCCGCCTTCGGTCGTGCCATCAAGCAGGATGCCGCGCATCTGTAGCTCACGGACATCTTCACCGTGGCCGGGCAGGCGCTCGTCGAGCATTTCGTAATAGGTCGCGGGCGGCGCGGTCATGAAGGGCACGCCGAGCTTTTTCAGATTGTCCCAGCACGTCAGCAGATCATCACAGATCAGCGCGATGTGCTGGATACCCTCGCCGTTGAACTGGCGCAGGAACTCCTCGATCTGGCCCTTGCCACCTTCACCCTCTTCATTGAGCGGGATGCGGATTTTGCCATCGGGCGCAGTCAGGGCCTTTGAGGTGAGGCCGGTATATTCGCCTTTGATGTCGAAGAAGCGGATTTCCTGGAAGTTGAACAGGCTCTCGTAATAGTCCGCCCAATATTTCATCCGCCCGCCATAGACGTTGTGCGTCAGGTGATCGATCATCGTGAAGCCAGCACCTTCGGGATGCTTCTCAATGCCCGGGAGATATTCGAAGTCGATGTCATAGATGGACAGGTCTTCTCCCTGCTCATTCTCATAACGGTCGACCAGATAGAGGATTGCGCCGCCGATTCCGCGAATGGCGGGGATACGCAGCTCCATCGGGCCAGTTTCGACCGGCACGGGCTCTGCGCCTTGCGCCATCAGATGGTCCCAGGCCTTGTGCGCATCACGCACGCGGAACGCCATGCCGCAGGCCGAGGGGCCGTGCTCGCGTGCGAAATACCAGGCCGCGCTGCGTGGTTCGTAATTCGCGATCAGATTGATCCCGCCCTGACGCCATAGGTGTGCGTCTTTCGAGCGGTGAGTGGCGACATGCGCGAATCCCATCGCTTCGAAGACAGGCTCCAGCACGCCCTTTTCAGGCGCACAGAACTCAACGAATTCAAAGCCATCGAGGCCGGCGGGGTTTTCGAACAGATCGGGCATCGGAATCCTTGGTCGCAGAATCGATATAGTTTCGTTTGTAACTATTTACGCCCATTGCGACATTTTGTCAAAAGCCAAGATCCCGCTGTGATGACGCCTCAGATTGAGGCAAGGCGGCCGATATTGCGCCTATGTTCGTCCTGAGTGATGGCGAGCTTCGCGCCGAAAGGATCGCCGCTCTCGAACAGCGCGCGCGTCGGCTCATCCGACATGTCCGCATTTCCGCACACGCGCTCACCGGCTGCATTGCGCCCGATGAAGATCGCGTCGCTGCGGTCGCGCCCGTGATTGATCGTATAGCTTTCGACCGTAGCCCGCCCCATGGACTGGCTGGCGTAAGGGATACCCTCTTCGCCGGTCTCGGGTTCGTTGAACGGCGGACTCGCGCTCCAGTCGGCCGGTTCGGTCGAATAGATGCCGGTCGCATACTTGCCCATGACCCCGCCATTGGCCCCGACCAGCGCGTAGGCCCCGCGATCCGCGCGGCATCTCCCGACGGCCTCTGCAATGGCATGGGTTGAGTAATTGTTTCCCGCCCCCCCGAAGAAGGGCAGCCCGCCGGTCAGCGTCAACCCGCGCCGATCGTCCTGCGATATGCTGAAATGGTCGATCACATTGAACACCGGGATCGCGAAACAGGAATAGAAATCGAGATAGGCCATCTCGTTCATCTCCCTGCCCACCAGGTTCAGAGCGCATTCCAGCGAGAGGATTGCAGCCGGACTGCGCGACAGATCCGGGCGTGCCAGCACGGGCAATTCCTCCACGCTCGTCACGGCGTGAATATAGACCCATTTCTCTTCCGGGACGCCCAGTTCCCGAGCCTTGGCAGCTGAGGCAATGATCACGGCTGCAGCCTGGTTCACCTGATCGCGAGATACGGTCATTCGCGTATAGGGTTCAGCGACGATCCGGTTGCGTGCGGTCACAGCCGCCAGTTCATCGGCGCTTCGCTCGACTGGCGAGGCGGAATGCGGATTGTTAGCCGCAATCCGGGTGAAAGGCGCAAACAGTTCGCCGATATGGTGCCGATATTCATCCAGCGACAGGCCCAGACGCCTGCGGCGTGCGTTCTCCAATATGGCATATCCGGCAATCGGCCTGCCAGCACCGTGAGCAAGCAACTCCCGCTCGATGATCTGTTCAAGCCCGTATCCGCGGTCTTCGATTTCGCCATTAACATGCTCGGACCAATCGCGCTTTTCGCCCTTCTCCAGCAAATTGCGGACGGTCGAAACCGCCTCCGATCCGGCGATTGCGGCGACTTCGCTTCTTCCGCTGGCAATCTCCGCCGCCAATTCCCCGACCAGGCGCTGGTTGCCATTGCCGCCGGTCTTTTCGAGGATTGCCCGCTTGGGATTGGCGCCCACGCGCTGCGCGATTGACCTCGGCGGATTGTCGGTACGGCCAAAAGGCGAAGGCGAATCCGGCCGCGAAATCTCGAACTGGCGGATCGCTGCCAGAGTATCGATCGACCCAGCGACATCGCCCGCTGCCCCGGCATCCTTGATCGCTGCCTGAAGTGCGCGCCCGGCGAGGTCCATGTAGGACAGCGCTTCATAGCCCGGCTCGCCAACACGTTCCGAATACTGCCCCACTCCAATGATGACGGGTGTGTTGCCGGGGATCATCTGCCGAAACTCAGTCGACGAAATCGTCGATCCGCTCAATGATGATCGCCGGTGCCATGCCGCCCGCTGCGCACATGGTGACAAGGCCGTAGCGCCCGCCGCGCCGCTCCAGCTCGTCCAGCACCGTTCCGATCAGGATCGATCCGGTCGCACCAATCGGGTGGCCCAGCGCAATCGAGCCGCCGTTGACGTTGACCTTGTCCCAACTGAGCCCAAGGTCGCGCACGAATTTGGCGGCAACCACGGCAAAGGCCTCGTTGATCTCGTAAAGGTCGATGTCATCCTTCGTCAGCCCCGCCTTCTCCAGCACCTTCCTGGCCGCCGGAACAGGCGCATTGAGCATCAGCGTTGGATCATCGCCCATATTGGCAGTGGCGACGATCCGTGCGCGCGGCTTGAGCCCGTGTTTCTGCGCATAATCCTTGCTCGTAACCAGCACCGCGGCGGCGCCATCGACCACGCCCGAACTGTTGCCGGCATGATGGAAATTCCTGATCTCAAGGTCGGGATACTTCTGGTTCAGCAGGCCCCGGAAGGTCGTGCCCTTCTCGTCAAGCGGAACGTCCGCGATCCTGGTGAAAGCAGGCTCGAGTTGTGCCAGCCCTTCCCTGGTTGTCTGAGGGCGCGGATATTCGTCATGGTCGAGCAGGACATTGCCGTCATCGTCGACCACCGGCACGATCGATTTGGCAAAACGGCCCTCGGCAATCGCTTGGGCGGCGCGCTGCTGGCTACGATAGCCGACTTCGTCCAATTCTTCGCGCGTGATCCCTTCCATGCTGGCGATGGCATCGCCGCAAATGCCCTGGTGGCTTTGCGGATGGACCCGTTGCAGGCGTTGGTTATAGCTGCCCATCATTGGTGGCTTGAGGCCGGCCTGCATCTTGTCCTTCGTCATCGCCGCGGTCAGGCTCATCATCTCCGTACCGCCAGCCACGATGCAGTCCTCCATCCCGCTCATCACTTGCGCGGCCGCGAGATTCACTGTGGTGATCCCACCGCCGCAGAACCGGTCGAGCGTGGTCCCGCTGGAGGTAACATCATAGCCCGCATCGAGTGCAGCCATGCGGCCCAAGTCACCGCCCTGGAGACCCTCCTGCGTCGAAACCGACCAGATCACGTCATCGACGGTCGAGGTATCGAGGTGGTTGCGTTCGGCAATCGCCCTGAGCACCGTCGCCGCGAGGTGCTGCGGATGTTCGGTCGCCAATGCTCCCTTGCCTTGCTTGCCGATACCGCGGGGCGTCCGCACTGCATCGATGATATAGGCTTCGGCCATGGAACTGGATCCTTCCCGGAGTTGCTAGTGTGTCGTGGACATGCTGTTCGACCTAGTTATATAAGTTGGAACCCGGCGGCAACTGGTGGCCAACTCGATCCGGGCCAATATGAGAGAGGAACGCATGAGCGAAGAACTGCTGACCGAAGTGCGCGATGGCATCCTGATCATCACCATCAATCGACCGGAAGCGAAGAATGCGATGAACAAGGCTGCAGCCGAAGGAATCGCGGAGGCGCTCGACCGGCTTGACAGCGACGACAATCTGGGGGTCGGCATTATCACCGGCGCGGGCGGCACCTTCTGTTCGGGCATGGACCTCAAAGGGTTCCTGCGCGGCGAAAGCCCGATCGTGGAAGGGCGCGGCTTCGGCGGGTTGACGGAGAAGGGGCCAGTGAAACCGTTGATCGCCGCAGTCGAAGGCTATGCGCTAGCGGGCGGAATGGAACTGATGATCTCCTGCGACCTGATTGTTGCCCACAGGGATTCGAAATTCGGCATCCCGGAGGCCAAGCGTGGGCTGGCGGCAGCGGCTGGCGGGCTGATGAAGCTGCCCGACATGATACCGCCCAAGATCGCCATGGAGCTGGCGCTGACGGGCGAATTTATCGGCACCGAGCGGGCCTATGAGCTTGGCCTCATCAACCGGGTCACCGATGGCCCTGCACTCGATGCAGCGATCGAGCTGGCCAATGCGATCACGGCCAACGGCCCTGTCGCCGTGCGCGTGTCCAAGCAGATCGTGGTCGAATCGCGCGGCTGGAGCCCGGACGAACGCTGGGCCAAACAGGCTGCACTGCTGCCTCAGGTCTTTATGAGCGAGGACGCGCGCGAAGGTTCGCTCGCCTTCGCGGAGAAGCGCAAACCCAATTGGAAGGGTAAATAACTGCCGGTCGTGCGGGACACAAACGCACCAAAGAGGACACAGACATGCCCGTAATCGACATACCTGAGCCCGAGTTCATGAAGGACGAGGAGATCGCAATCTACAAGGATGCGGTCGGCAAGTTCTACGAACAGCACGCCCCGCAAAGCCGGGTCGAGAAATGGCGCGAGAATGGCCAGGTCGATCGCGAGTTCTGGCTGGAGGCGGGCGCGGCAGGATTGCTCGGCATGACTGTGCCCGAAGAATATGGCGGCCATGGCGGCGATTTCCGGCACGACCTTGTGGTGCTCGAACAGCAGGCGGAAAAGGGCGTCGATGGTTTTGCTGCTTCGCTGCACAACGTCATTATCCTGCCTTACGTCGTGCGCCACGGCACAGAGGAGCAGAAGAAGAAATGGCTGCCCAAGCTGGTTTCGGGCGAGCTGATCTCGGCCATCGCCATGACCGAACCGGGCGTGGGCTCCGACCTGCAAAGCGTAGCCACCACGGCGATCAAGGATGGCAATGGCTACCGGCTCAATGGCTCGAAGACCTTCATTTCATCCGGACAGCTCGCCAATTTCATCATCGTCGTCGCCAAGACCGATCCGAACGAAAGGGCCAAGGGCATATCGCTGATGTGCCTCGAGACCGAAGGCGCAGAGGGATTCCGCCGCGGCAAGAAGCTCGACAAGATCGGCCAGGATGCGGCCGACACGTCCGAGCTTTTCTTCGATGATGTGTTCGTTCCGGCCGAGAACGTGCTGGGCGGTGAGGAAGGCCGGGGCTTCTACCAGCTGATGGGCGAGCTTCCGCAGGAACGGCTGGTGATCGCAGTCGGCGCAATGAAGACGATCGAACAGGCGCTCGATTCCACCGTCGAATATGTCAAGCAGCGCAAGGCCTTCGGCAAGACCATCTGGGACTTCCAGAACACGCAATTCGTGCTGGCCGATCTCAAGGCGCGCGGCACGGCGGCCAAGGTTTTCGTCAATGATTGCATCGCCAGGCTGCTCAAGGGCGAGCTCGATGTCACCACGGCTTCGATGGCCAAATACTGGCTCACCGAGCTTCAGGGCGAAGTGGTCGACAAGTGCCTGCAGCTTCACGGCGGCTGGGGCTATATCAACGAATATCCGATCGCGAAGATGTTTCGCGACAGCCGCGTGACCCGTATCTTCGGCGGATCGAACGAAATCATGAAGATGCTGATCGCGCGGTCCATGTAGCGGATGGCGAGCCGCGTCCCGGTCCTTGTGCGGGATAAGTTGCAATTCGCAATCGGGACTCGCAATTCACGCCCCGCTATGCTTACATCCGTGTAAGCAAGGGAGAGAGCCATGCTCGCAACGCCACCTGATTTTGACGTGCTGATCGTCGGCGCCGGACTGTCCGGCATCGGCATGGGGGCGCATATGAAGATGAAGGCCCCCGGCCACAGCTTCTGCATTGTCGAACGGCGCGAGCAGATTGGCGGAACGTGGGACCTGTTCCGCTATCCGGGCATCCGTTCTGACAGCGACATGCATACGCTGGGCTTCGACTTCGAGCCGTGGAAGCACGAGAAATCCATCGCTGACGCTCCCGCAATTCTGGACTATCTCAACCGTATTGCGGACGAGCGCGACATCAGGCGGCACATCCGCTTCGGGCACAAGGTTATCTCCGCCGATTTCCGCCCGGACGAAGCGCGCTGGCATGTCACGGTCGAGGCGGAAGACGGCGAGCGCAAGCGGATCACCGCCAATTTTCTCTATCTCGGCTCGGGCTATTACGATTACGACGATCCCTATGACGCCGGCTTCGACTTCAGCGAGTTCGAAGGCACAGTGGTCCATCCGCAGTTCTGGCCCGAAGACCTGGATTACGCCGACAAGAAAGTGGTGGTTGTCGGATCGGGCGCGACCGCGGTTACGCTCGTCCCGGCCATGGCTGAAAAGGCCGCGCATGTGACAATGCTCCAGCGCACGCCGACCTGGATGTTCTCACGTCCTGCGAAGGACGCCATTGCCAATTTCCTGCGCAAGATCCTGCCTGGCGAACTCGCCTATCGGATCACGCGGTTCAAGAATATCAAGATGCAGAGCTTCAGCTTCAAACAGGCGCGCAACAAGCCCGAGAAGGTGAAGCAATACCTGCACAAGCGGATCGAGAAGGTACTCGGCAAGAATTACGACAAGGCTTCGTTCACTCCGCCCTACAATCCGTGGGACCAGCGGCTTTGCCTTGTGCCCGACGACGATTTGTTCGAAGCGATGAACACAGGCAAGGCATCGGTCCACACCGGCCACATTGCAAAGTTCGAGAAGAACGGCGTTCGATTGAAGTCGGGCGAATTGCTGGAGGCGGACATCATCGTCACTGCCACCGGGCTGCGTCTGGCGATTGCAGGCAAGATCGCCATCAGCCTTGCGGGTGAGCCGGTCGACTTCAGCCAGCGCTATTATTACAAGGGCTGCATGTTCTCGAACCTGCCCAACCTCGCGGTGGTGTTCGGTTATCTCAATGCGAGCTGGACCTTGCGTGCGGATATCAATTCGGACTTCATCTGCCGCGTGCTCAATCACATGAAGGAAACTGGCAGCGACCTCGCCACGCCGCTCCTCACCCCGGAAACCGAAGCGGCAATCGAAGAGGACAATATCTTCGACTTCTCCTCCGGCTATATCCAGCGCGCGCTCGATATCATGCCCAAGAGCGCAAAGGCTTATCCCTGGCGGCTCAATCAGGACTATGTTTTCGACCGCAAGATGATGAAGGACGGGCCGATTGAAGACGGTTTGCTCACCTTCACGAGCTCCAGTGCCGGCAACGCGCATATACCCGAGGAACTCGAAGCTGCGGAGTAGCGCGCGCCGATTCAATCGCCTAAACCCGATGGCATGAGCGCATCGGAAGAAATTAGGCCGGAAAAGATATGGACTGCGGGCCTCGTCGTGATCGGCGACGAGATTCTCTCTGGTCGCACGCATGACAAGAACATCGCACAGGTCGCGAGCTG